>DATAQX010000252.1:0-5742 GCA_036264455.1 Silvibacterium sp.
GCCTTCCTGCACTTCTCTAATACACGTTGCGTGCCAAATTGGAATTCGCTCCGCAAGCCACAGTAAAGAATGGGCTTAAGCAAGAAAAACTCTCCCGATACGGCCCGACCCAAATTCCACGCTTTGTTCCAAAATGGGACATCTTCGTTGTAATATCCCGAGTAAGCAGCAGAAAACAAATAACATAGATAGTCGTGTCCTATTTTGGGACCTTCTTCTACTCCGATACCGAATTGAAACTCTCTCAGTTACGCCACGTTCTTTCGGTCCAAGTCCGTACAACCCGTACAATGGGCATCGATGGAAGTCACACATAAGTTTTTTCGCGCCGAAGGGCGTTCTCCTTCGCAGCTCCGCATGATCCGCCTCACTCCTGGCTACGTTGCAACTGCGGAAGGCTCTGTTCTTATCGAAGTGGGTAACACCCGCGTGTTGTGCAACGCCACTGTGGATCAGGGGGTTCCTGCCTGGCTGCGTAACAGTGGCCGGGGCTGGGTAACGGCTGAGTACGGCATGCTGCCACGCGCGACACTGACCCGCACCCCCCGCGAATCGGAACGCGGCAAGGTCGGTGGCCGCACTCACGAGATTCAGAGACTCATCGGCCGTTCGCTCCGGGCTGTGGTCGACATGCAGATGCTCGGCGAACGTACCGTCATTCTCGACTGCGATGTGCTCCAGGCCGATGGCGGGACACGCACGGCCGCCATTACCGGGGCCTGTACCGCGCTTTCCATCGCCATGAACCGCATGCTGGCGACGGGTGCGATCAAGGCATCGCCGCTCAAGCAGCTCGTTGCCGCCACCAGCGTAGGCATTGTCGAGGACACGGCCCTGCTCGACCTGGCCTACGAGGAGGACTCTCAGGCCGAGGTGGACATGAACGTCGTTATGACCGAAGACGGCGGACTCGTGGAGGTGCAGGCCACAGCTGAGCGCACACCTTTCCCGCGCCGCCGTATGCTCGAAATGATGGATCTCGCCGAAGCTGGTATTCACCAGCTGCTCGAGGTGCAGCGCGCAGCCATCGCCAGCGCAGCCGCGCAATAGGAGCTGTCCGCGCAATGGAGCCGTCTACATCAATCGGAGAAATGCCTTAGAATGCAAGGGAACGCAGTTTCCGCAACAACCACCCCGGCAGAAACCTGTCTTTAACGGTCTGCCGTGACCAATCAAGCAGCGCCCATCAGTGGCGCCAATCATTCGGCAAGGAGCAGGAGAAAACAAATGTCCATTAAGCTGACCCCTGGAAAACTGGAAGGACTAAAGGCCGTGTCTGACAAGCGCGGCGTGATTGCAGCCGCTGCCATGGATCAGCGCGGCTCGCTCAAGAAGTCGCTGGCTAAAGAGAAGGGCGTCGCCGAACTTCCCGATTCGGCTCTGGTTGAGTTCAAGGAGCTGGTCACGGAAGTGCTGACCCAGCATGCATCGGCGATCCTCCTCGATCCTGAATTCGGCCTGCCTGCCGCCAAGCGCCGCCACGGCAAGGGCCTGCTGCTGGCCTATGAGAAGACCGGATATGATGCGGCGACGCCGGGCCGCCTGCCCGATCTGCTCGATGTGTGGTCTGTGCGCCGCCTCAAGGAAGCGGGTGCGGACTGCATCAAGATCCTGCTCTACTACACGCCATTTGAGAAGACACCGATCAACGATCTCAAGCACGCCTGGGTGGAGCGCATCGGCGACGAGTGCCGCGCGCACGATATTCCCTTCTTCCTCGAAACCGTCGGCTACGATGTGCACGGCGAAGACGAGAAGAGCCTGGGCTATGCGAAGCGTAAGCCGGATATCGTTACCGGCTCGATGGAAGAGTTCGGCAAGGAGCGCTACGGCGTCGATGTTCTGAAGGTTGAAGTTCCCATCCAGATGGAGTTCGTCTCCGGTACCCGCGCTTTCAAGGGCGAGGAAGCTTACAGCCGCGCCGAGGCGCTTGAACACTTCCGCATCGCCGCCTCCTCCACGCACAAGCCTTTCATTTATCTTTCGGCAGGCGTCAGCAACCCGGTATTCATTGAAACTCTGGAGCTTGCTGTTGAAAGTGGCACAAGCTTCAATGGAGTCCTCTGCGGGCGCGCCACCTGGAAAGACGGCATTACAGTCTATGCCAAGCAGGGCGCGAAGGCCTTCGAGGACTGGCTTAACACTACCGGCGTCGAGAACATCGAAAACGTGAACAAGGCTCTTAAGTCTGCCCACTCCTGGTACGAAAAGGTTGGCGTGGCCGAGACCGCCGCAGTCTAAGCTCACCGCCTGTCCTTTCGATCCCAAAGCGCCACGGCATCTGTCGCGGCGCTTTGCTTATATGTACAGATACTTTTCCGGCCCGCTTACACTTTGCCAATAATGGGGATTCAGACTGCCCATCCGCAGGACCCGCTGCAGGGGATAAATGCCCTCTTTTGGGGATTTCCTGTGCGGGAGCGTAGAAATATGCTCTTTATATGAAGACTTTCACACTCACAGTAGTTGCCAAGCCCAAGGAGGATGGCACCTACGAGTATTTACTAAATGTCTGGGAAAACCGTGGCACGGGGAGTCTCGCAGCCGAAATGAACTTTGAAAGCGAGGCATTAAAGCAGGGAGTCAACACGGCCCTGCCGGGTGGAGCTCATGTGAGTAATGTAGTTCCCCAGGTACAACGCGAAGGAAGCTATTGGTTTCCTTTTGTCATGCCGATGTCCGACGCACAAGCCGCAAACCTGGGTTGGCTTGCTGAAAATGTGCAGGAACGCACTGACGTTCACTAGGAGTTGGCATCGATCGTCCCGCACATCAGGCAGATGGCGACCAGCCCTCGCACGCCTTACACATCGGTTCGGTCGGAAAGGGACTTCACAGGTCATCGACTGTGCGAAAATAAATCTGGCAAAGCAACACTTGCCGGGTGCTAGATAACGCGAAGTCAAGCCTAAATAAATGTATATGATGCGAAAGTGGCGAAATTGGCAGACGCACCAGACTTAGGATCTGGCGGGGAAACCCGTGGGGGTTCAAGTCCCCCCTTTCGCACCAATCCGGCTCTTCTCGACTTGCTATACCCTTAAAGGCAGTATGAACCCCAGCCATCCACAACCTAAGATCCAGTTGCTCAAATCGCAGGATTATTGCGAGAGCTACGCCAATAGCGTCCAGGTGCGCGTCAGCGTGTGGGACTTCTTTCTCGCCTTCGGACTCGTGCACCAGGAAGCACCCGACCAGGTCACCATCGAAAACGCCCAGGGCATTTACATCAGTCCGCAGCAGGCCAAGGCGCTCTGGAACATCCTCGGTCAGAACATCGCCCAGTATGAGCAGACCTTCGGCGACATTGCGTTAGAGCCACAATCACATCCCCTCCCCATACCCTCGGGCCCCGTTCACTAAGAATTCGCAGGAAGCAACCGCACTTTGCTCCGCCGGGAGGTCTCGCCGGGAGACTGTCTTCGGTGAACAGTCTCTCGAGACGGTCTGCGTGCCTTATCGAGAAAAATCGGACTACACTGATGCCGTCTAAGCCTTCGGCCTCCAGGCTCCTCCAGATTGAGGCGAGATTGGCGCGACGAAATTACCCACAAGTAAGCGAAAAATATTAAAAAATAAATGTCCGCTAAAATAAATGTCCGCTACTGGTCCATTCAGACGTTTAAGAGTCGCAATACCGAACACCCACTTTACGAACAGGAGAATCACAATGAGCGAATTCTTATACTTGTATCGCGGCGGCGACTCGTCCGGCTCCCCAGAAGAGATGCAGCAGACCATGCAAAAATGGGTCGCATGGATGAAACAACTCGGCGACCAGGGGCACCTGAAGGCGATAGGAAATCCACTTGAGCCAACGGGGAAAGTAGTCAAGGGCAAACAACAGAAGACCATCACTGACGGTCCTTATGCCGAGGCCAAGGACCTCGTCGGCGGTTACACTCTGGTTCAGGCCAAGGACATTAATCAGGCTGCAGAGCTGGCCAAGGACTGCCCCATCTTCGACGCCGGGGGCCTTGTGGAAGTGCGTCCCATTTTGCAGATCGGTATGTAATGGAACCTGTTGCGGTCGAGCTCGACGAACACCTCTTCCGGCACGAGGCCGGGCGCATGGTCGCCGCGCTCACCCGCATCTTCGGAGTTCACAACCTCGCGCTGGCGGAAGACGTCGTACAGGACGCCTTCTGCCGCGCGCTGGAAGTGTGGAAGTTTCGCGGTGTGCCGGAGAATCCTTCGGCGTGGCTCATGGCAACCGCGAAGCATCGCGCTGTTGATGTCCTGCGGCGCGAGCGCACAGCGCGGACCTTCGCTCCTGAACTGGGCCGCCTGCTCGAGAGCGAGTGGACGATGGTGCCCGTTGTCCACGAACTCTTCGGAGCACCCGCGATCCAGGATGACGAACTGCGGATGATGTTCTCCTGCTGCCACCCGCGGCTGGCCGAGCCAGCCCAGGTCGCGCTCATCCTTCACATCCTTTGCGGCTTCAGCGTAGAGGAGATTGCCAGCGCCTTTCTCAGCACCAACGCCGCCATCGAGAAGCGCATTACACGCTCAAAGAGGGTGCTCGCCGGCTCAAATAAACTCTTCGAGCTCACTGCCGCCGACTTCGCTACTCGCCTTTCGGCCGTGCACCGGGCGCTCTATCTGCTCTTCAACGAGGGCTATCATGGAGCATCCGCCGAATCGGCCGTGCGCTCGGAACTCTGCGGTGAGGCGCTGCGTCTGGCCGGATTGTTGCGCTGGAATCCGCTCGCATCGACCCCGGCGACGCTGGCGCTCGGCGCACTTATGTGTCTCCACGCGGCTCGCCTGCCCGGGCGTGTCGATGCTTCTGGAGATTTGCACTCGCTCTTCGACCAGGATCGATCGCGGTGGGACCGGGAACTAATCGCAGAAGGACAGCTTCTTCTCGATCTCTCGGCTACAGGGTCGGACTTGACCGAATACCACGTCGAGGCCGCGATTGCCTCTGTTCATGCCAATGCACCCAGCGCCGAGGAGACGAATTGGGAGCAGATCGTCTCTCTCTATGACACGCTCCTGGCAATCCGCCCTTCTCCGGTCGTCGCGCTCAACCGCGCTATCGCCGTCGCTCAGCACCAGGGTCCGGAGCGCGGACTCGAAGAGATCCGCACCATAGCCGGCCTCGATCGCCTCGCCACGTATCCGTTTTACCCGGCAACTCTCGGCGAACTCGAGTTGCGCAGTGGACAGCCCAACACTGCCTGCAAACACTTCGACGCGGCTCTCGCACTCGCACGCAGCCCTATGGAACGGCGATTCATCGAGCGGCGTATCGCTGAGTGCCGTGTTTAGCGGAGGCGACAAAGCATCCACTTTGCCGCCCGCTTTTGCTATTCACTCACAAAGACAGCTTCTCTTCCGCCTAACGCTTGTTACGTCTGCGATTCCACTCCGGCCTTCGCAGAGATGGTGCGGTCCTTCGGACATTACGCAGTACGAATCGGCGCTGGCGGCACGACGACTTCAACAAGTCCGGTCGACACGTGGTAGACGAGGCCGGAGACAAGCCACGCTCCCGGCAATGCGGAAATCGTCCGGAGCAGAGCAACGTCGGCGGTAACCGCCGCGTACGGATCGGTGACCGCCTTTGTCTTGAGTTCCCCTTCCTGTATTTGCAAATAGTGCGTCAGCATGGCGGGGTCGCCCGCAAGGCGAGTGATGCCGCAATCGGTGTGCTGAAGGACGATGAGGTGAAACTCCCCGCCGCCTCCTGGAATCTCTCTGGCAACCTCACCGATTCTCCCGAGCAGACCCAAC
>DATAQX010000353.1:0-12415 GCA_036264455.1 Silvibacterium sp.
GCTCCGGAGCTCATACGGAAAAGCAGCTGGTGGACGTCAAAATCGAACTCTATCTCGAGGACGCCATCCGGAATTGGCATCGCCGCAGTGCTGAGGCCGCGTGCCGTCACATAAAGAGGGACGTTCCACCAGTGCGCCTGCAGCGGACTGAGCGCGAGGCGGGTCTTGCCAACGATCTGCGTCCACATGTGCAGGGTCGATGCTGTCTTTTCCCATTCCGGCCACGGAAGAGCGGGCCAGCGATCATCATCGGAGCTGTTGGTTGCCATAGGTCTCCTCGAGTAAAGAACTCAATTATATGCATTGACTTAGAGCTCAATGTGAACCCGGCAGTGTATCTCGTCAACGTCCGCTCCCGCCGGCGACAAACTTCTTACATTTGCCTGACAACAGGGGCTGCGGCCCTCTCCTACCTTCGTTATTGCGCGCAAATAGCTGGAGGGTTGCAGCCGAGTAAAATGCCGAGGACCACCAATAGAAGAGAAGAGGTCGGCGGCAAGTGACTTTTGGAGATGTCCACTTTGCTTGAACGGGTGCCCCCATTAAGTCGAGAGTGGGGCACCCGTTTTTTCTTTACTCGTTGCGCAGGGCCCGCGATATCCTGCCTTGGTTTGTTCGAGGCCGCCGAGCTGGATCATCGCCTGCCGGCGCGCTTCCGCTTCGCTCAGGCCGGAGCGCATGCCGTCCTCGATGTGCATGGCCAGATGACTCTCCAGCTCGGCGGCGAGGTCTCCTTCAGCCTGTTGCGAGTGGCCGATGCCAAAAAGCCGCCGCCAAAGTGCTCTTAGTTAGCGCAGCGCCTCTCCTCTGAAAATCTCACTCCGTACGCAGTGCACGCATTGGATCGATGGAAGCTGCGCGTCGCGCAGGCAAATATGCCGCGAGGGTCGCCACCGCCATCAAAGCAATCACCGCGAGAGAAAAAATCAACGGGTTGATCGCGCTGACTTCGTACAGCAGGCTGGCCAGCAGTCGAGTGGACGCAAACGCTCCTACCAGGCCGATCACGACTCCGATCAATGTCAGCCGGAGTCCCAGAGCCGTAACCATTCGCAGCACATGTGCGCGCTGCGCACCCAGCGCCATCCGCACACCGATCTCCTGCGTCCGCTGCGCGACCGTATAACTCATTACCCCATAAATGCCGATACACGCCAGCGCCAGCGCCAGCACCGCGAATCCGGAAAAAAGCGCCGAACTCGCGCGGCGCAGTGCGACTGTCTGCGAGGCGAGCGAATCCATCGGAATCGCACGGAAGACCGGCAGATCGGGATCAACGCTCCAGAGCGCTTCTTCCGCAGCTTTCACCATCGCCGCGGGATCGGTTTCCGTGCGCAGCGTGAACGCAATGATCGGAAATGGCAGCTGATCGAAAGGCCGGTAGATGTCGTCATGCGTCGGCTGATCCTGGCCGAAGGCCTTCACGTCTCCAACAACGCCTACGATCTGCCACCAGTCCGGCTTGTTGCCGGTGCCCAGATTGAGAGCCTGGCCGACGGGATCTCCAGTTTTGAAATAGTGCCGCGCGAAGGTCTGGTTGACGATTGCTACTTGTGCGCTGCCGACGCGATCTGCATCAGTGAAGGCGCGCCCTCGAATTAAAGGAATGCCCATTGTGCGCAGATAATCCGGAGTCATCGCGCGATTGTCGGCCTCGGGGAGCTGCCCTTTCTTTGGCGACGCCTGCCCGGGAAGCAGGAAGCCGGTTGTGCCCCAGAAGCCGGTAAGCGGCAGAAAGTTTGTGGCCGCGGCGCTCTTCACTCCGGGCAGCGCATTCATTCTTCTCACGACTTCGTTAACCAGGGCTCGCATCTTCTCTCGATCTTTGAGCGGATAACGGTTGAGCGGAGTAAAGATCTGGATGGACAGAAGGTGATCCGGCTGGAAGCCCAGATCTGCGTGAACCACTCGCTGAAAGCTCGCAGCCACCAGACCCGCCGCCGTCAGCAGAACCAGCGACAACGCCACTTCAATCACCACAATTGCGCTGCGTGACCGGTTCGACTTACGGCTCGCTGTACTCCCGCGCGCCGAGTCCTTCATCGCATCGCTTGCTTCCGCGTGTGTCGCTTTGAGAGCGGGAACAACCCCGAAGATGAATCCTGTGAGCATGGTGATCGCGAGTGCGAATAAAAGGACACCATGATCGATGGGAATCGCAGTCACTTTGGGAATCTGCCGATTCGCAACGTCGTTCGGGAAGATCGCTACCAGCAGACGCGTCCCGGCCAGTGCCAGCAAGATGCCGGCCGCGCCGCCCATCACTGCCAGCAGCAGGCTTTCGGTCACAAACTGGCGCAACAGCCGCAGCCGCGTCGCGCCCAGAGCCAGCCGCAGTGCGATCTCCTTCTGGCGCTCGGCGTTTCGGGCCAGAGCGAGTCCGGCGGTGTTGGCGCAAGCAATCAGCAGCACAAGACCAACTGCGCCCATAAGAATCAGCAACGGTTTGCGAACATCGCCATCAAGTTGCTCGCGCAAAGGCACGACCAGCACATGGTTGCCGGCATCTGTGCCTGGATGGGCCGCCATCACCTGCGCCTCAAGCGCATTCATCGACTTCTGCGCAGCCTCGGCGCTCACTCCCTGCTTCAGTCGCCCCAGAATCCGCACATACGGATCATTGAAATCGTCGAAATCCTTGGGAGCCATCGCTGCTGGTCTCCAGATCTCGACCGTGGGCGGGTAGGCGAAGCCGCGCGGCATCACTCCAAGGACAGTGTGCGGCGTCCCCTCCAATGCGATCGCTTTGCCCACGATGTTGGGATCGGAGTGAAATGTCGTCCGCCAAAGATGATCGCTGATAAGTGCTACCTTCGGACCTCCCGGCTTATCTTCCTGCTCGGTAAACAGGCGGCCCATCTGCGGCGTTACCCCGAGTATCCCGAGATAATTCGCCGATACCGCGTAGCCGATCAGGAATTGCGGCGCACCCTGGCCGGTCAGCGTCACTTCGTCGTCATACGATGGAGCCAGGTCTTCGAAGACGCCGCTCTTCTGTTTCCAGATCGCGAAATCGCCGGGCGTGCTGGCCAGGGGCTCACCACCGCGCGCGGGACTCGCCGTCCACACCGCCACAGTGCGGCTTGTATCTTTATACGGCAGGGGCGCGAGCAGGACCGCCTTAACCGTCGAGAAGATTGCGGTATTCGCGCCGATGCCGAGCGCAAGGGTTGCCACGCTCACGCAGACAAAGCCCGGCGACTTGGCCAGCACTCGCAGACCGTACTTCACATCCTGAGCCAACGTTTCAAGTACCGGCAATCCTCGCCGTTCACGATGCGCGATCTTCGTCTGTTCGAGCCCGCCCAGTTTGATCAGAGCTTGGCGACGCGCTTCTTCTGCACTCAGACCGGTGCGTACCCCATCCTCAATGTGCATGGCGAGATGGCTCTCGAGTTCCGCGGCAAGATCCCCGGCGGCGCGCTCAGCCCCAAACATCCCCCGCAATCTTAGCCACAGTGCCCTTAGTTTCCTCATAGCATTACTCCGCCCTCAACGCCTGGATCGGGTCCACGCGCGTCGCGCGCCACGCGGGCACAAGGCACGCAGCCGATGCCGCAAGCAGTAATGTCACAGTCACGGATACATATACAACCGCATCCAGCGGGTGCGTGGCATAGAGCACAGATCGGATCAGCTGCGTTGCGCCGATGCTTCCCGCGATACCCAGCGCGAGGCCCACAAAGGCCGGCCGCAACCCATCGAGCAGCACGAGTTGCATCAATTGGCCACGGCGCGCGCCCAGTGCAATGCGGACGCCGATTTCGGTCGTCCTTTGTGTGACGAGATAAGAGAGCACTCCGTACAGGCCAACCGCAGCGAGCAGTAGCGAAAGGGCGGCAAAGGCCAGCACCAGGGTTGCGCTGAAGCTGGAATTCGCTGTCGATTCGCCGACAATCTCCTGCATCGTCAGAATGCTCGTTACCGGCAGATCAGGGTCGAGCCGCGCGATTAGTTTTTGAATGGGCATCGCCAGCGCAGTCACATCGTTGCGCGAATGGACTACCAGTATGGTATTGGTCGCCTCAACCGGGTCTCCAGAAAGGATTGGAAAATACATCATTGGCTTCGCCGGCTGGTCCAGCGCATAGAGCGTATCGCCCACGACACCGATCACCTCGTACGGGCCCGCATCGCTCCATTCCGGCGTCCGTCCGGCCAGGTGCTCGGCCCCTCCAATCCTGACGTGCTTGCCGATCGGGTCTTCATTCGGGAAATAGGTACGGACGAATTGCTGGTTGATCACCATGTACTTGTCGTTTGACAGCCGCTCGTCCTCAGTGAAGACGCGGCCCTTGATCAGCGGAATACCGATGGCCGAGAAGTAGCCCGGATCGGCTGTCCGGTATACCGCAAACTGATGCACCCCGGGCGGCAGCGGAGGATGCTCGGCAATCCAGACGCCAGCATCGCCCAGGCCGCCATCCCCCGGCACGATGGACGTCAGCCCGGCACTTTCCACGCCGGGCAGATGCCGCACGCGCTCCAGTAGCTCTGTATGAAACGCGACAATCTGCGCCGGATCGACATACTTCGGCCTGCGAAGAAAGTACCTCATGGTCAGCACATTGTCGGTCCGGCAGCCCAGGTCGACCGAGCGAAGCTGCAAAAAGCTCTTGAAGAGCAGGCCGGCGCAAACCAGCAGGATCACCGTCAAGGCAATCTCCGCCGTCAGCAGTGTTTTCCGTAGCGTCGCTCGCGATGCGCTCCCGCCAATGGTGCGCGAAGCATCCTGCAACGCCGAAAGCACGCCGTGTCCTGTCGCTGAGATGGCAGGCAGCATTCCGGAAAGAATGCCCGTCAGCAGCGTGATGCCGATCGCAAAGGCGACCACCACGCCGTCAGGATGCACCGCCTCGGCGCGCGGCATGCCCCAGCGCGTCGTGAGCCAGCGCGTGGCCAGCACCGCGAGCGCCATCCCCAGCGCGCCGCCCGCCACGCAGATCAGAAGGCTCTCGGTGAGCTGCTCGCGGCAGAGCCGTATCCGGCTGCTGCCCAGCGCCGTGCGGATGGCAATCTCCTTGCGCTGCGCCGCCGCGCGCGCCACCAGCAGGTTCGACAGGTTGAGGCAGGCAATCAGCAACAGGCACCCCACCGCTCCCATCAGCACATAGAGCGGCTTCTTCACGTCGCCTGTCAACTCGTTCGTCAGCGACTGCGAGCTCACAGCCGTCGCCACCGCTCCTGCACTGTTGAAGCGCAGATAAAGCTCATGCTGCACCGCGCTCACTTCCTGCGTCGCCTGCTCGACGCTCACGCCCGGCCTGAGCCGCGCAATCACATGGCCCCTGTGGTTGAAGTGGCTTGCTATGCCCTCCGAGCTTTCTTCAAGCCGGTAGGGAGTCCAGACCTGAATCACCGGATTGGGAAAGGTGAACCACTGCGGCAGGACGCCGATCACGGTGTAAAGCAGCCCATTGAGCTTGATCGTTTTCCCCACAATCGACGGATCGGCATTGAACCGCCGTTTGAAGAGTCTCCAGCTCAGCATGACTGTCCGGCTCGCGCCTGCCCTGTCGTCTTCCGCTGTGAACGACCGTCCCAGCGCCGGCTGCACGCCGAGCGTCGAAGATAGATTCCACGAAGTGTATGCGGCGCTCAGAAATTCCGGCAGCTCATCCTTGTCGCCCGACAGGTTGTAGCCCGACCAGCGCCACATGGCCATCTGCTCAAAGCCGTGCGACCCTTTCTGCCAGTCGTAGAAATCTCCCGCCGCAACCGCACCGAACGAGTCCGGATCATTTGGATTGTGCCCATAGAGAGCCACCAGCCGGTCGGGATCGGCAAAGGGCAGCGGCCGCAACAGCACCGATCTCACCACGGTAAAAAGCGCGGCATTCGCGCCGATGCCGATGGCGATGATAAGGATCGAGATTAAAGCGAAACCGGGATTCTTGCGCAGTACCCGCAAGCCATAAGCCACGTCGCGAGCCAGAGCCTCAAGCACCGGAAGTCCGCGGCGTTCGCGATGCGCGATCTTTGCCTGCTCCAGGCCGCCCAGTTTGATGAATGCCTGCCGACGCGCCACTTCGCGACTCAGTCCTGCTCTTACGCCGTCTTCGATATCCATCGCGACGTGGCTTTCCAGCTCCGCCGCAAAATCCCTATCCGCGCGCTCGGAGCCGAACATCCCTCGCAACCGCAGCCAAAGCGCTCGCAATTTGCGCATCATGTCTCCTATTCCGCGCGTAAAGCCTGCATGGGATCGATCGAAGCGGCGCGCCTCGCGGGAAGATATGCCGCCAGCGCGGCCACTGCGCACAGGAAAGCTGCCGCTCCCGCGTAAATCAGCGGATCAGTCGTGCTGCTGAGCAGCTTCGCGCCGCCGCCCATGGCGGAGTTGGTGAACGATACTGCGGCGATGCTGCGTGCGACTCCAAACGCGAGCACTGCTCCCGCCGCCAGGCCAATTCCGGCCAGCAGCATCCCCTGCCGCACCACCATCCCCAGCACGTCTGCCGGCCGCGCTCCCAGCGCCATGCGAATGCCGATCTCCTGGGTCCGTTGCGCCACCGAGTAAGCCATCACGCTGTACAGCCCACATGCGGCCAGCAGCATGGAGAGCCCTCCCAGCACCATCAACAGGCTCGCCGCAACTTTCTGCGGATAAAGTGATGCGCCTATGAACTCGGCCAGTGGCACGGCATCGAAGACCGTCACGGCCGGATTGATCTCCCGCACTCTGGACCGCAACGCCGGCAGCACCGTCATCGGATCGTGACGTGTCCGCACATAGAACGCCAGGTCCATGTCGGCACGATAAATCTGACGAAAGGGAACGTAGAAATACGGTACCGGCGACTCGCCCAGGTAGTGATACTTGCTGTCGCTGGCCACGCCAACGACGGTGAACCACTCACCCCATCCGTGAACGCGGCGGCCAATCGGGTTGCGTCCCGCAAAGAAGCGGCGCACAAAGGTCTGGTTTACGATCATCACCGGCTGTGATTTCTCGTCGTCCTGCTCGGTAAAATCCCGTCCTTCGACGAAGGGAATTTTCATCAGCCCCAGATAGCCGGGAGAAACCACGTTGCGGAAGATCTTCAGGTTCTCGCCGGGTGCGGGTGCATACCCTTCGATTCGAAGGTCTTCCCACCAACTCGGCTCAAAGCCCAGCGGCACGCCATCCGAATAGGCCACGTCCACTGTGCCGGGCACGGATTCCATCTTCACCCTCAGCCGCCGGCAGAATTCCTTCCGCTGCTCCAGGTTCATGCCGTTCGTGGCCAGATAGAACTGCGACAAGAGCACATGATTTGGGTCAAAGCCCGGATCGATCCGGCGCGTTCGCTCAAAGCCCCGTATGAAGAGTCCGGCGCATACCAGAGCAACCAGCGCCAGAGCCACCTCCGACGCTACCAGCACGGAGCGGAGCCGGTGCCGCCCGCGTCCCGCCGCTCCGCTGCGTCCTCCTTCGTTCAATGTCGAGTTCAGTTCGGCACGCCCTGATCGCAATGCGGGAACCACTCCCGCGGCCAGAGTCACGACGATGCATAATCCCGCCGTGAATGCCACCACGCGCAGATTCAGCCCGGTATCAAGAGACAGCGAAAGCTGACCCGGGGGCAGAAGGAGCTGGAGCGCCCTGCTCATCCATGGCGTTGCCACGATGCCCAGAGTGGCACCCGTGGCGGTCAGCAGCAGGCTCTCTGTCAACACCTGGCGGGCCAGTCGCCAACGCCCTGCGCCCAGCGCCAGTCGAGTGCTGAACTCCTTTTCACGCACAGTGGCCCTAGCCAGCAGCAGGTTCGCTACATTCACGCAGACAATCGCCAGCAGCAGGATGCACACTCCCATCAGGATGCGCAGCGGACCTGCCAGGAGCCCCTGCGGACCATAGGGCGACTTCGAGAGGGGCAGTAGCGTGGCGCTCATGCCTTCGTTGGTATCGGCATCAGCTACCGACATGCGCTGGGCCAGGGCCGCGAGTTCCGCGCGCGCCTGGTCTATGGTCACACCCGGCTTCAGCCGCGCGATTCCCAGCAGGGCGCGGTCCTGCCGGTTGTGCAGCATCCAGGGCTCGACGCTGCTCAGCACCGATCTCTGCATGTACGGAACCCAGAGATCGAAGGCCACAGCGCCGATCGATCCATGGAACTCCGGCGAGGCCACGCCCACCACCGTCAGCTCGTGCTGGTTCACGCGGATGGTCTTGCCCGCGATCCTCGGATCGGCGCCCAGGTGAGAGCGCCAGTAGCGGTCGCTGACGACCACCACCGGAAAGGCTCCCGGCTTGTCGCCGTACTCCTCAGGCGCGAAGATCCGCCCAACCTCTGGCTTTACTCCTAAGACAGCAAAGAAATCTCCAGAGACAAACTCGCCCCACACGCGCTCCGCGTGATCGCCCAGGCCCACGCTGAAGGCCGCCGGGCGAAACATCGCAAAACCCTCCAGCAGCTTCAGATGATCGCGAAAGTCCTTGTAGTCGGGAAAGGAGTTCGGCACCATTTCGCCGTTCGGCGTTAGTGATACCAGGGTCGCCAGTTGCTCAGGACTGGTGACGCCACCCAGCGGCCGCAGCAGAACGGCATCCATCCAGTTGAAAGCCGTTGACGTGGTGCCGATACCGAGAGCCAGGGTGAGAATTGCTACCGCCGTGAAGCCGGGATTCCGGCCCATCATTCGCAATCCGTACCGGACGTCATGCAGGAGATTTTCGAGAAATGGCAGCGTGGCGCGTTCCCGGTACGCCTGACGCGCCTGCTCGAACCCACCAAGGCGAATCAGCGCCTGCCGACGCGCCTCGTCGCGGCTCAGCCCGGACCGCACACCGTCCTCGATATGCATAGCGAGGTGGCTTTCCAGTTCCGCCGCAAAATCCCCATCCGCGCGCGCAGGGCTGAAGATGCCGTAGAGCCGGACCCAGAAGGCCCGCAGGTTCCTCGGCAGATTCCTCATCAGGCCTCCTCGGCAGGCGCAAGAAAGCGTGCCAGAATGGCTGTCGTCTGCTCCCAGTCTGCTGCTTCCTTCTTAACCTGCCTGCGGCCGGCGCTGGTCAGCTCGTAATACTTGGCGCGACGGTTGTTCTCGGAGGCGCCCCAGGTTGAGGTGATATAGCCTTCCTGCTCGAGCTTGAGGAGTGCAGGGTAAAGGGTTCCGTAATTCAGAGAAAGAAGATCGCCACTGGTCTGTTCGATGCGGCGGGCGATACCGTAGCCGTGGAGCGGCCCGAGCGTCTCCAGAGTCTTCAAAACCATCAGAGCCAGTGTGCCCTGCCAGACGTCCGCCTTGTTACCCATGAGCCCTCCTATTGCCTTGCCATAGGACTATGCCACAAGTCCCTATGGGAAAGCAATAGGGCACTGGCCGGGCGGGCGAACGCGCTTCGCGCTTCCGCGTGAACTGCCGACAATCGAAGCCTGCGGCTTTAGCTCAGAGCCCGCGTGGCCAGATTGACGGTGACTGTGTCGTTGGGTGTCTTGGTCACTCCTCCGTCGGCTTCCGGGTGATATTCGATGGTCAGGGTTGTGACATTAACGAGAATGCGCAGGTAGCCGAAGTCGGCGTCGTCATAGCTTTCCAGGGTGAGCGTGCTGTCAATCTTGTAGGGCGTGCGAAAGGTGCCCCGCATAGTGGACAAAGGTGAGTGTCCGCCGCCGCCGGCGATGACGTAAGGGATCTGGATCTTGTTCACAGTCCGCGTGAAGCGTTCGTAATTGTGTACGTGCCCGGAGATGACGGCGTGCGGCCAGAGTCCGGCGGCAGTGCAGGCGCTGTCGATGTCGGCAAGCATCTGCGGGCTGCCTCCATGGGTCGAATCGCCGCTGAAGGGCGGGTGATGCACGGCGATGATGACGGCCCCGGTGTACTTCTCGCTCTTAACGCGCTTGAGCGCGGCGGTGAGAAAGTCAACCTGCCGGCTGTCGAGGACAGTATTCGCGCCATTTTCGCTGGAAATGACGCCAGGGTCTTCGAGCACATTGCTGTACAGCCCGAGGATGCGCACGAACGGCGCGTCAAAGGTGAAGTAGACGCCGGGCGCGATCATGGCGGTTCGGGCCAGGCCGCCGGCGTCGGGTGTCACCACCGGTTCGGCGGCACAGAAGTTGCGCAGGAAGCCATCGAGCGTAGGCGCTGGATCGCTCGCATAGACCACGCCATCGTGATTGCCGGGGATTCCGAGGATGGGCGCCGGGTAGGAGCGATACGGCTCATAGAACTGGTCGTAGTAGTAGGCGGCTTCGCCAAAGTAGTAGACGACGTCGCCCAGGTGATAGAAAAACGACGGTACGTCGGCAGGGTTGGCCTCGGTGAAGTCGGAGACCATTTTGTCGGCGACCAGGGATTGAGTCGAGGGGCCCTTGACGCTGCCCGTGTCTCCAACGGAATGGAAGACGATCTGTCCGGCTGCTTGAATGGCCGCCGTCTTCGCCGCGCCTGCGTCTCCATAGACCTGGGCGAGCGTGAGAACCGGTTCGACGGCACCACCTGATGGCTGCGGGACCGGCTCAAGGTTTTGAACTTCCTTTTCGCTCTGGTCGGTCACCGGAGTTTTGAATCCCGTGGGATCTGGTGAGGGCGTGGGTTGCGCGAATACCGGCTGCGGGACGGATGGATCGACGGTACCCGAACTGCCCGTGCCCGATTTGGGGCGGTGTTTCTTGGGGTGATGCGAGGGAGTGTGTTTGGCCATAGCCGCTCCTGTTGCGGATGGCATCAAGGATAGGCTCACAAAGGGCGATACGGAATGAATTCCTGTTCATCTTCGGCAAATTTGACACTTTCTCGCGCGCCGTTTCGCACTCATCAAATTAGAGTGCCAAGAAATATGGCATGTAACACAATTGGTGACTTGTCAGGCGTAACAATTTCCGTAGATTTGTCACTAAGAGGTTAAAGACAGCGCCCTGGGCTGCCGACGATTTGGTAAGAAGGCAGGGGCACGGCCAGAACAACAACTCTGAACCCCCGTGTGGAGACGAAATGATTCCCGAGGAACATGCGCTTCGCCAGCTCTTTCATCAGACGGTTGCCAGCTGCTACGCCGAGCACCTGGGCGTTCACGATGTGGAAATCACATCGTACGTTGCCGATCTGCTGACGGAATTCTGCGTGGTCGAGAATCTATACAGCATTCGCGACGCGGAGGGCAGACCAGTGAAAGAAGTGGGACAGATGCTTGCGGCGGCCGATCCGATCCATGGAACAGCGCCTTCCTTTGACGCGGAGCGCAAGGTTCGCAAGCACATCGGGGATTACGCCTTGTTTTCAACGGGCATGTATCCGGAAGCGGTGCAGCGGTCACGCTTCGCCGGCGATACGAGCTTCTTTGAGATGGTGCGTACGGGCAAGGAGAGCTACTACATCGTCTCGCAGTTCAACCTCTTTGAATATCAGCAGGAAGCGCCCTTCTTCGCACGACTAGCGGAGGAGTTCGAGAGCTATATGTACGGCCTGACCAAAGTAAGGGGAGAACTGGACCGGATGGGCGCGCCAATGCACGTAATGTAGGCGGTTCCTGAAATGCCTCAGCGCGACGCCTGCGACTTCTGCACGATCGCGAACAAGTCGACGAGATTGCCGTCGGGATCCCGGAAATAGATGGAGCGGGTGCCCCATTGCTGAGTGGTCGGCTCCTTAACCCATGTCTTAACAATGTCGTGCAGCCGGGCATACTCGCGGTCGACATCGTCTACCTCGAACTCGATAATCAGGCTATGATTTTCCCCTGGTCGCGCCGAACCGGGAATGTACTGCTCCTGTGCCTTGGCCGCAAACAAGGCCAGCACCCCTCTGCGGGTGCGAAATTCAGTGTAATCGTCGCTATCTTTGCGCGGGTCAATTCCCAGGACCTGCGCGTAGAAGGCGGCAAGCCGATTGACATCCGTCGTTATCAGACAGGTATTGATCAAGACTGGTGGAGCGTTCGAAGGCGGCACATTTCTACCGCTTGAGTTGGCGTGAAGCACCAGAACCAGCGCCACCATGGCTAAGCCGGCTCCCAGAATCGCCGAGGAAGCTACGTGTCTCTTCATAGCCGCACTCCCGTTTCGGGTCTTTGCTTCTATAAGATGTACCGCGACAGATCCTGATCTTTAACGATCGACGCCACCATCTGGCGTACGTACTCAGGATCGATGACGACGACCTTTTCCGTGCCGCCGGTAGCTGTCTGCCGCTCGCTGATCGGCAGCGGCACGGTGGCGCCGAAGTCGGTGGCCGCGGCCAGCTGCAGCACGTTGCCTTCGCTTTGCGGCTGCGCCTTGGTGAGATCGGGTGCGAGGAAACTGATCTCGTCCAGCACCCGCTCCATGATGGTGTGCAGACGGCGCGCACCGATGTTCTCCGTCGTCTCGTTCACGCGGAAGGCAAACTGCGCCATCTCTTCCAGAGCCTCGCGTGTGAACTCGAGCTTCAGACCTTCGGTTTCAAGCAGGGCGATGGATTGCTTGGTCAGCGAAGACTTGGGTTCGGT
>DATAQX010000404.1:0-7034 GCA_036264455.1 Silvibacterium sp.
AGGGCTGCATCGACTTCGCTAACAGCCTCGGGAAATTTCCGTTGGGCAAAATCCTGTTTGGCGTTCTCGTAATGTTGCGTTGAGCCGACTGCGAGTTGGAGCGCGAGAAACAAGATCATAGAAGCTTACCCCCAGGCGACAGAGAGTAATACTTGCCAGCGCGCACATGTTCGAAGCGGTCCGTGCGCCCGATGGCTGCGGGCCATTGAACCTGAATCCAGTCGGCATATTCCGCCGCCCCCAGGCCCAACACATCGCGGGGATCACAGGAAGAGAGATAGCTTCCACCGCCTCGCTTGAAAATGCCGTGCTTAGCCCCGTTGACCGACCAAGTGATCTTGGCGCCAACTGCAAGTCCGGTAAGATTCAGACCGATCCAATGATTTGTATTGCTAACGATATTGTGAAGGATTAGGGGAGCCCCGCCACTGATCCCGACAACCACATCGATACGCCCGTCATTATCGAGATCTCCCACCGCAAGCCCCCGGGCGGCATACGACTCTTGGAAGGCTGGACCACCCGCTGCACTGACATTATCAAACCCATTGCCGTTGTTGTGAAAAAGCAAAAGGGGCTCTCGATACTGCAAGCTGCTGTTGACCGATTCGATGAGATCGTCCGGGTGCCCATTGACCAAAATCAAATCCGGTCTTCCATCCAGATCGAAATCGACAAAGCGACAGCCCCAGCCCGTATACATCACCGTCGCCATGCCGATTCCTGTCGGGCTGGCTACATCCACAAATGTATTGTGTCCGACATTGTGGTACAGAGAATAGCGTTCACGGCTGATGTTCGCGACAAGAAGATCTTGCCGGCCATCCTCATCAAAGTCGACCGCATCTACGCCCATGCCAGAACGCGCAGCACCATCCGCGCTATACGCTACTGCGGCCTGGAAACCAATTTCTTCAAACTTGCCACCTCCCTTATTCAGATAAAGGAAGTTGGGAACGGAGTCGTTCGCGACAAACAGGTCCAGCAAGCCATCGTTGTTGATATCAGTCGCGACAACCCCAAAGGCCTTTCCCAAATACTTCCCAATCCCGGAAGAGGCGCTTATGTCGGTGAAGGATCCATCGCCGTTGTTTTTATAGAGACGGCTCGGCCATGGTTCATAGGTCTTCGGATAGCAATAATGGCGAACCCCGTTTACGCTGCAATCATGTTCCAACGACTTGTCGTATTTTGCGAAGTGACAGACGAACAGATCGAGCAGGCCATTATTGTCAGAATCAAACCAGACAGCGCTGGTGAACAAACCCGGCTCATCCAGTCCCGCAGCTTTGGTCACATCTGTAAAGGTTCCGTCATGGTTGTTGTGATAGAGAATCAGCCGTCCATAGGTTGTTACCAGAATGTCGGTCCATCCGTCTCGATCGTAGTCGGCAGTTGCAACTCCAATGCCGAAATCTCTTCCCGCCACCCCTGCCTTTTCCGTCACATCGGTAAAGGTGCCATCACGGTTGTTATGGTACAAAGCATTGCACAGCGGTTTTGGGGGTTGAAAGAAATCCGCCGGACCGCTATTTACAAAATACAGATCCATCCAACCGTCGTTATCGTAGTCGAATAAAGCCACTCCCGGCCCCATGGATTCGGGTAAGTAGCGGAGTCGTGAGAGTGCATTATCGTGTTTCCAGGTGATTCCTGTTTTCTGGGCTGTCCATATCTCGAAATACTGCTCTGGAGGTTTCTCGGGATGGACCTTGGCATCCTGGAATGAAGTGCGCAATACCGACAACGCTCGGGAGTTCAAAGTTCCTGAGCTTAGAGCAGCCAAGCCTGTCAAAAAGTTACGTCGCGTGATTGCCAACTTCATCCTTCCGCACAAATCGTTCCAGGACGGGTTACACCAACGTGAGAATCTTTGGAATGCTTGAGAGTGCCGAGACCATAACACCCCATCCATTTCTTGAATGCCAATTGCGCTGCTTGGTGTCCGTAGAGGACGCTCTCGTGCAAGTTAACAGGCCAGATGAAGTCATCTGGCCTGTTTGTTGGAACTTCGGCTGAATTGGCGCTTAAAACTGGATTCTCGCGACAAACTCGCCACTTCTCGGAGCATAGTTTCCACCTGCGCCGGAGATGCCATCTCCGAAGAAGCCGAAACCATTGGAAATGCTTCCGTCGCTCCCATACTGAGGAGTCTGGAAAGGATTTGACGTATTGTTCAGGTTGGGATATGTCCAGCGGTTAAAGACATTGAAGAAATCCGCGCGGAGCGAGAACGTCACGCCCTCCTTGAATGGGATGACCTTGCCGAAGCCCAACTGCTCGTTGGGATATCTCGGGGCACGATAATTGCCATAGAACGGCTTGGAAGTGGCGTAGGTCCCGGTGGCCGGGTTTGTCCACGCAGCGGGGTTGAGAAAGAACGTAGTACGGGGGTTGACGTTGTGACTGTTGAGGCTATGCAAGAAGAGCTTCTGGCCCGGAACGCGATTCGCCCAAACTGCATAACCAAAAGTCACCGAAGTCAGAGGGCTCGTCGAATTCGGTGTTTGTATCGGAAAACCACTCTGGTAATGGAAGATACCGTCGGCCGTCCAGCCGGTAAGCAGTAGGCGCTTCCAGCCGGTTTGCGCGAAACTGAATCTCGGCACCTCATAGTTGAAGTAGAAGTTGAGCATCTGCGGTTGGTCGATGGCGACATAGGATTTCGCGTTCTTGGGTGGCGCGCTGGGATCCTGTACCGGCATCGCCACTGTATAAGTTCCAGTACTGGTGATTGTTCCCAGATTCTTCGACCACGAGTAACCGAGGCCGCCCGACAATCCGTTGCTGAGCCGCTTGGTGACCGTGATTTGAAGCGCGTCATACCACCAATTGCCATTGTGCTCGTAGTAGTCACCAATGCTGCCGAATTGCGGGAATGGCCGTAATGCCTGGGCCAGGGTGGCTCCCGACGGAAAAGTGGAATACGGAGCCGTGAAGCCTCTTGCCGTCACGGCGGGAGAAGAGATCGGCTGTGTCAGCAAGTTGAAGTCGTTGGGGTTGGTAACGTTTAACCCGTATTTCTGTGAGAGGACCGTTGGAGTGAGTTCGTTTATAGTATTCGTCAGCCCATCGGAATTGAGCCAAACGCCACGGTTGCTGAGGTAGGCTATCTTGACCATCAGATTGTTTGCGATCTCGCGCTGAATGTCAACGGTTGATTGCACGAAACGGGGCGGCCGACCATTATTGGGAGCAATGAACGATGGGGGCGAGTTGAGTTGACCGACATTCGGATAGGCGCCAGGGTCGAAGTGGGTGGCCGTCAGAGCAGCCGGAGAGTAGGGTATTCCATTGGAGAGCTGGCCAGCGGCAATGCCGTACGAAGGACTGGTCAGAAATACCTGGTTGAAGCCAAATCCCTGGTTACTATAGATTTCTTCATTCATGAAGAGCTGCGGGCCGGAGTAGAGTCCGGTTGCCGCATGGAGCACCGTCTTTCCATCCAGTTGATAACTGACACCGAGACGAGGCTGAATCATCCAGGGATAGAACTTCTCGAAGATGCAGTTGCAACGTCCTTGCCCGTACCCCTCGTATTCGGTTCCACCCAACAGACCGCCGGCTGACGGATTCACGATAGTGGGACTAAACTGCGTTTCCCGGTCATACTGTTCGCGTTGCATCTGTTCGAGATCCCAGCGCAGTCCGTAGTTCATCGTGAGTTTGCGCGTGAGCTTCCAGGTGTCCAGCGCGTAAAACCCGCTCTGCATGCGGTGAAACCATTGGATGTTATCGTTCCCGATGCTTGCACCACCCAATTGGCCAAGAACGAAGCTCGCGAAACCGTCGCCAAGGCTGGCTCCATAAAGATTTTGGCCCTGGGACGACGGCAGAGACGTCTGATCGGGAGCGAAGCCGTAAGACCCGGCGGATAGGTCATTGTGAGTGCCAAACAGCTGATGACGGAATTCGCCGCCAAATTCGAAAGTATGGCGGCCGTGAGTCCAGATCGCGGATGCATTGTAATACCAGTTATTGTCAATAAACGGAGCGTTGTTTATTCCCAGTTGTGGGACGCCCTGACGGTTGACGGTGAGTCCGGAGAAGATCGGGAAGGTGTTCGCAGCGCCGCCCGGCATATTTGCCGCCGTGTTCAACCCAAGAGTCGACGCCTTGAAGTCCTGCACCGCCGAATCCTGCAGGGCGTTGTGGCGCGTAAAGTCGAATCCGGCGTGAAGCACCAGATTGGGCGTGGCCGTATAGTCCGCATTGAGATACAACTGTGGGGCGGGGGTCTGGTTCCAGCGGGTCGAGCCTCCCACAGTGTTAATGCCGTTAGCCGCATTGTCTTTGTTGGAATACTCAGCAATGTAATAACCCGAGAAGTGCCACTTCTGACCGATCGAGTGATCGATCTTGATGCTCGTCAGGTACTGGTACTTGTTGTTCGGCTGCAAATTGGGGTAGTTGTTGGTCAGCGCGTTGGCAGTAGGCCCGGATGGAGTAGGCATGTAAGCAAGAGTCTTCTGCGCCACCGGATCCCATGTGCTGGGCGCGCCGATAAAGTTATTGGGGAACGGATCCCGGACCGTTTTGGTTGAGCCATCCGTGCAGGTTGCTACTCTGGTCGTCGCCGGGTTGTACACTGCGCCATTGATCATCGGGCGGCCTAGACAATCCAGAACCGGCGCTCCATTGGGATCGACAATGGGACCAAGCAGGAGAGAGCTCAGATCGCCATTGCGATAGGCGTTCGTGGGAACCGTGATGGTCCCTTGATTGAGGGTTTGAGCGTTGTGGTACTGCTCGTACGCGAAGAAGAAGAAGGTTTTGTTGTGGCCGTTGTAAAGGTGAGGAATCACCACCGGTCCACCGAAAGAACCGCCAAAGTCAAGCTGCCGTTGCACCGGGTTATACTTCTGGCCGCTTGAGGTGTAGTTGAAGGGCTGTCCGGCGTTCAGAGCCTCATTCTCGAGGTACATGAAGAGCGTCCCGTGCAGCCTGTTGGTGCCTGATTTCGAGGTGTAGTTGAAGATTCCGCCGCCGGACTGACCATATTTAGCGGAATAGTCGTTTATCATCACGGATTCTGAGCCGAGAGATTCGACCGAGGGCTGCTGCTCATCGGAGATGGCGCCCTTCACCGCCGAAGTGTCGTCCAGGCCGTCCATGAAGACGCGGTACGTCGTTGCGGGCGAGCCGCTGATGTGGATATCGTTCCAGCCGCCGGCGATGGTTCCCGGCACCAAGGCGGCAAAACCCATCGGGTCGCGCACAGCTCCGATGCCTGTAATGTTGATCGGAAGCTCATTCATGTCCTTCGCGGTGACCTGGACAATGTTTTGTGCGCTCTCGGTCTGGAGCAGAGGAGCATCCGCCGTTACACTAATCGTCGACGTGACTTGCCCAACACCCAGTTTTAGGTCGACATGTGCTGTCTCTCCAACCGCAACGGTGATTCCGTAGCGGATCAGCCTGCCAAACCCCGGTGCGACTACCGTCACAGAATATTCGCCTGCGGCTAACTCCGGGATCGTATAGTTTCCTGTGTCTGTCGTGACGGTAGAGTTCTGCGTGCCCATCGCGGTATTGGTAATGGTTATCTTGGCCCCGGGTATTCCGGAGTCTGATGGATCGGTGACAATTCCCGATACACTGCCCCGATCGCTTTGCGCAAAGCACAACACACTCGCGCAACATAATGTAATGAGCACTAAGCTTAAATGAAAGTGCTTAAGCCAGTTTCTTCCTTGTGTCATCTGTGTCCTCCTGGAGTTCTTACAAAGTGCGGCAATAGTTGAAAGGGAGCGAATCTGTGATGGGGAACAAATGGCTACCCTGTTGTCGAGTCGAACCAGAGTGCTGATTCGGTCTCGCCCGGCAATTTCGCGTTTTTTGCTGACATCTCCTGATCGACTTCGGCCACACGGCACCTTTCTCGGAAACCCAGCGAGTACCAATGGAGGCGGCGTGGCCAGTTTTGCCTCGAACGATGGAGCCGCTCTCGGTATTGAGCAGCGTTGCGTCACCGCTGACGGCGGTCGGCACGCGTCCAGACTGAAGCCGCGCGGGAACGCTGACCTTTGCGGCGATCAGGGCGTCGGAGGAATCCGTAAGGGTGCTGCTGATGGTGCCTCGTCCGGCTCCTGGCGCGCCTGCCGAGATACCCACCAGGTAGACTCCTGCGATCTGAGGAATGATGATTCCTGAGAAAAGCCTTGACCGGCTCTGCGTTCTTTTTGATCCCTGCATTCAGCCTCCATTTGGGCACTTCGTCGAAGCGGACACCACGCCTTGCCGACGTAGGTTTTTTCTGACAGCTTGTGACTGCTGTTTTTAATTCCGCGACCACTGTATGGCTGCAGGAAGACGCTTTGGCAAGGTTAGAGACGTTCTTAACTATGCCGTATCTCTTTGAAATATCTGGACAGTTTGAGGTAGGACACACGTAACGGTAGCTACCTTGGGCGTAGAGGAGCATAACTGAAAATCCGATGAGCAGAGACGGATCGGCGGCCGCGACGCGTGAGGTTCAGCCTGAGCTGAGCTGCGCCGAGCAGGTGAGCAGCAGAAAGCGGAGGAAGCTAGCTGGCTTTGAGCCCGGAGAGACGGTGGCAGGCTACCATATCGACCGTGCTGGGCGAACCGGCCATGGTGGAGAGACGCACGAGGAGCTCGAAATTTTGCAGGTGCGCACCTGAGGGAATCTGACAAAAGTCCATGGCGCGCTGGAGGTGGGGGAAATCAGTGACCAGGTGTCCGGCGGCCTCAGTTCCTTCGCCGTCGGCCCCGGCCAGCAGGAGGACCTGTCCGGACTGATTGGGATTCTGGACGAGAGCAATGATGGCATAGGATTCGCCGGTGGCAAATCCACGAGCGGTCGGCGAGTAAGTGGCACGTTCGCCGGGAAGCGGATGAATGTTCTGAATGATTTCCTGATTGAGGTCTTTGCTAAAGACGAAGCGAAAGTCCAGCTGATTTTCGAAGAAATCGAACCAGGGATTGGAACGCGGGCTGCCGATGAGGATCAGGTTGTCACCGGTCTGCATATCGGCAACACGGAGGGTGCGCGCCGAACGGACCTTGAAGGG
>DATAQX010000443.1:0-2802 GCA_036264455.1 Silvibacterium sp.
CCGGCTTGCCGGTCGAAGCTCGCGACCAGATGATCGCAAACCAATCGCGCCTCCATGACACACCTATTCCTGCTGGTCTTACGCAGGAGCAACAAATCGAGGCTGCAGCACTGCTTGATCGCGCGTTCCTCTCAGGTTTTCGTTTGGTGATGCTGGCCTGTGCGACTGCCGCGTGGTTAGGAGCGCTCTCCGTGCTCATGATGCTACGCAAGCGCGTCGTACTTGGTCAGCAGCGGTCTTCTGCCTAGCGCCCGTTCCGGCATGATCAGTCGCCGGTTCAGCGGCGAACGATGCTGCTCCGTCTCAAAGATAGGCGCAAAGCGCAATGCTCGCTGGCAGAGCCGCCAGCATCAAGATCGTGGTGACGAGCATGAAGCCAACGGGGCGCCTGCTCAGAAAGATTCCTGACAAACAGCGATCCGAACTCGGCGACAGCGGGAACGGAATCGCCGACACTCTCGGCAACGCCTACATCACGGGACAGACCTGCTCACTCGATTTTTTGCTCGCCGGCAATCCCTTCCAGGCAACCAACAAGACTACTGGAGGATGCGCCGCCTTTGTCAGCAAGTTAATCAGTTAAAGCAACTTTGCGCGGTTCCGGCTGACGCCCGAATGGCATGCGAATCCGCAGTACTCTTTCGCGGGCGCGCTCGTCTTCGAGGTTTCGTGTTCGTGCGCGGAGCAGGTCGTTCAACGAAATCATGCCCACGAGCTGTTGATCTGCTTGAGGATCCAGAACCGGAAGACGAGTGAACCCCGACTCCGCCATTCGGTGCACAACGACGCGAAGCGGTTCATCTGCGAAAGCCACCACGGGATGTTCAGAGGCAATTTCCGCGAGCTTGATTACCGTTGCTTTGCCTTCGGTTTTGTCAAAGAGTTTGAGGAGCTGGTTTCGAGTGACCACTCCGAGCAGACGCTCCTTCGCGTCGACCACCGGGAAGAGATGCTGACCTTGTGGATGGGGGTGGGAATGAATCAGCTCGCGCGCTTCCTCCAATGTTCCTTCGCCCGGCAGGACGACGACATTTGTTCGCATTACCTCGCGCACGAACAGAATCTCCAATGGATCGAGCCCATATTCACGGCTCAAGTGATAACCGCGTCGCGAGATCTTCTCCGTAAGGATCGAGCGCTTGAGCGTAAGCACCGTGAACATGTGGGCGAGGAAGCATGCCACCACAAGCGGCAGCAGCATGTTGAAGTCGTGAGTCAATTCCAGCGCGAAGACGATACCCATAAGGGGCGAGCGCATCGTGCCTCCGAGAATGGCTCCCATGCTCACGAGCGGCCAGAACCCCGGACCCAGATCAGGGAGAAACCTTCCCTCGATGCCGCCAAGAGCTGCACCCATCATAAGCAATGGGGCAAGAACTCCTCCCGACGTTCCAGAGCCGAGAGAAATCATCCAGATCGCGGATTTAACCAGGAGAACCCCGGCAAATATCCTGAGCGGGACGTTTCCCTGGAGCAACATGTGAATCGTGTCATATCCGACACCAAGGGCTTGCGGAAAAATCAGGCCTCCCAATCCGACGAACACTCCACCGATGGCTGGCCACCACATCCAGTGAATCGGCAGCTTTTGAAACAGGTCTTCGGCCGCATAAACCCCGAGAGTAAGTAGTCCCGACAGTGCTCCGGCGGCCAGTCCAGCGGCAACGCACGCGAGTATTGCCTTGGGGCCGATAAATATCGGGTGAGGGGGAACTGGAAAAAGCGGGCCCAGCCCGAGCAGATAGCGCCGGACCACGGCTGCCGTCGCGCTTGCCAGCGCAACTGGAATTGCGCTGCGTGGTTTCCATTCGAACAACAGAAGTTCGACGCCGATCAGCACGGAAGAAAGTGGAGCGGCGAAAGTTGCCGACATCCCAGCGGACGCTCCCGCGACCAGCAAGGTCTTACGCTCCACACTCGTGAAGTGAAAGAACTGACTGATCATCGATCCGAAAGCCCCGCCGGTCATGATAATGGGGCCTTCGGCGCCGAACGGGCCGCCGGAACCGATGGAGATTGCCGCCGAAAGCGGTTTCAGGATTGCCAGACGCGGTTGGACGCGGCTGCCGTTCATTAGGATCGATTCGATAGCTTCCGGAATTCCGTGTCCGCGGATGCGCTCAGACCCATAGCGCGCCATGAACCCAATGATGAGCGCTCCAATGACAGGCACTGCGACTGCGTATACGCCGAGGTGATTGTCGGACGGTGAAGCAAACGACGTGCTGAATCGCTGAAAGTAGAAGAGATTTGTAAAGAACCCGATCAGTTTGAGCAAGAACCAAGCCACAAACGAGGCCATGACACCAATGACGATCGCCATCAACGAAATCGGGATGACGCGCACGGTTGTCGTGAAATCGCCAAGATCTTCCAGGCAGGACTTGCGCTGTTTTTTGCCGGCTGACTGAGTCACATTGGCTTCCTCCGATGTCCTCCCGAATGGCGCACGACAACCCCCAGCGCCTCGGAAAGCGCCGGACCCGAAACTCGCAATTCCTCCCAATGGAGGAGAGAGAGCTGGTGCAGCAGGTCTTCGCCGTGCGAAGTGAGTTCAACCAGGACTTCGCGACGGTCCTGATCGCTGGACCGGCGTCTTACCGCCCCATGTTCCACCAGGCGGTCCACTAGCTCCACGGTACTGTGATGGCGAAGGCAAAGCCTCTGGGAAAGTGCCGTGACGGTGGGACGAGTTCCCTCTGGCAACCCCTTGATCGCAAGCAGAAGCTGGTGCTGCTGAGGCTCAATGGCCCGGGATCGGGCGGCTTCTTCGCTGAAGTGCAGGAACTGACGGATGCGATA
>DATAQX010000468.1:0-10253 GCA_036264455.1 Silvibacterium sp.
ATCACGAACGGCTCGCCCGCCAGCGTTGCCTGAATGAGTCCCGGCAGCGTGCGGCTGAAGTTAAGGTCGCCGCCGCCAAACAGATTGCCGCAGCGCGCAATCGCGGTCTTCACTCCGTAGGTAGCCGCATACATCTGCGCAATCAGATCCGTGCATGACTTCGAAACATCGTAGGGATACCGTCCCTGCAAAGGATGCGTCTCCCGGTACGGCAGGTTTTCGCTCGCGCCATAGGCCTTGTCCGACGAGGCGACGACGACGTTCGACCTGCCCGCAAGCCGGCACGCCTCCATCACATTCCATGTACCCATCACGTTCGCGCGCAGCGTACCCACAGGGTCACGTTTGGCCACCTGCACCAGCGGCTGCGCCGCAAGATGAAAGACCGTATGCGGCTCATATTCGGCGATCGCTCGCTGCATGGTGGGCAGCGATTCCAGATCTCCCGATACGGCGGCGATGCGATCGATCAGACCCTCGCGCACCACCATGCTCTTCGGAGCCTGATCGCGGACCAGGGCGACGATCTCCGCGCCTTCGCGCATCAGGGCTTTCACCACCCAGCCGCCCATCAACCCCGTAGCCCCGGTTACGAAGACCGTCTTACCCTTCCGGTAGGAGCACACTTCAACCTCGCGTAATAGATCAGATATCGCTTAAAAGCTTAGCTGATCTTGCGAAGTGACGCCGCTTAACTCGGCGGCATTGTGGGCAGACGTCTCGCCGTCTCTATTCGTAGCGAAGCGCCGTCATGGGATCGACCTCGGATGCGCGTCGTGCCGGCAGCGCGCACGCTATCGCCGCCACCAGGCCCAGCAGCAGTGTCGCCACAAGCAGAATCAGCGGATCGCGCGAGCTGCCCTCCGCCCACCGGGCTAAAACCTTGTTGAGGGCCAGCGTCAGCGCCAGTCCTGCCAGGATGCCGCCGCCCACGCTCACCACCGTAGATGCAAAGACAATGCGCAGCACGTGTCCTCGCTGCGCGCCCAGCGCCATGCGAATCCCAAACTCGTTCGTCCGCTGTTCCACCGAATACGACACCACGCTGTACAACCCCACCGCCGCCAGCGCGAGCGCCAGCAGCGCAAACGCGCCAAAGATCCACGCCACCAGGTGCTCTTGCTGCCACTCCTGCTGATCTGAAATCCAGTGCTCCAGGTCTTCCACCTGCCCGTTGACCTGCTGGTCCGGATCGACCGCATTCACCTGTGCCGCCACCGCATGCAGCAGCGACAACGGAGGCACATCCGACCGCACCAGTATTTGCGTATACATCCCCATCGCCATCGTGAAGGGAAGGAAGACCTCCGGCTTGATCGGATTCCGCAGCCCGTCGTCACGCTTGTCAGCGATGATGCCTACAATCTGCATCCACCCATCCGCGCCCGGTGCCGTCAGCCCGAACGGCGGCTGAGGCGTTAGCGCCGGCACCTTCAGTGAGTGGCCGATCGCGTCGCCATTCGGGAAATACTGTTTCGCCATCGTCTGGTTGATCACCACCACGTGCGCCGCATTGTGATTCTCCGTCTCATCCCATATCCGTCCCTGCGCCAGCTTGATCCGCAGCGCCGGAAAATACTCCGGGCTCACGAAATTTATCCGCGCAGACTGTTGCTCCGTCGCCGGACGCCCCAGAATTTCAAACTGCGTGTCAGCCCCGTTTGATGGAGGCGTGGCGTTCGACGAGATCGCCGCCATCGTCACCCCCGGCACCGTCGCCGCCCTGGCGCGCAATTGCTCGAAGTAAGCCTTGCGCTCCGCTAACGTCGTATATGTCCCGTCGTGCACAGGAATCCCTACCGACATGATGTTGTGCGGATCGTACCCCAGCGGCGTGTGCAACAGCTTCAGAAACCCCTCCATTGCTGCGCTCGCTCCGGCCAGCATGAGCAGCGTGAGGGCAATCTGCGCGGCTATCAGGGCATTGTGAGTCGTGCGTCCGCGCACCCCTCCGGCAATCTTGCGCGTGCTCGACTGCATCACCTGGCTTACCTCGGGACGCGAGAGCTGCAGCGCAGGCCACAGCCCAAACAGAATTCCAGTGAACAGAGCAACACCCACGCTGAAGGCCAGCACCGGCAGGTTGATGCGAATGGCTGCTTCGTGCGGAAAGGAATACTGCGGCAGCATCGAAACCATCACCGCCAGCAGCCGGTAAGCCAGCAGCACGCCGAGCGCAGCGCCAGTCAACGAGAGCAGCAGAGACTCCGTCAGCAGTTGCCGCACAATCCTCCGCCGGCTCGCCCCGATCGCCGCCCGCACTGCAAATTCATGCTGCCGCGCCGTGCCCCGCGCCAGCAGCAGAATCGAAACATTTCCGCACCCGATGACCAGCAGCAACGCAACGGCGCTGAACAGCAGCGCCAGCGTCCCTCCCAGGTCGCGAACAAAATGCTCGTTCAGCCCCTGAATGTGCATCTGAAAATGGTCCGGGAAAAAGTGTGCTCTTTCTTTGGCGAACTGCTCCATCAGCGGCTGCAGCGCAGCGTCCGCCGCCTCGTGCGTCACGCCCGGCTTCAGGCGCATCGTTATGTTGTAGAAATGTTCCGGAGTCTCCAACAGCTTCGCCGGCAGATAGACATCCCCGTCGTTCCACGTGAACCGTGGCGCGGCCACGCCTACGATGGTGTAGTTCTTCCTTACCAGTTGCAGCGTCTTCCCCAGCACCGCCGGATCCGAATTGAAATGCCGCTGCCAGAACTTGTATCCCAGCACCACCACCGGCTGCGGATCCTGCCCATCGATCGCATCCGACGGCACCAGCCCACGGCCCAGCAGCGGCGGGACGCCGAAAAAGTTGAAGGCATTGGAAGTGAACAATGTCCCCTGCACGTCTTCCGGAAGGTCGTGCCCGGTCATTGGCAGGCTCCGGTAATCGAAGCCCACAAAATCTTCGACCACCGGCGACTGCCGTAGCTCCTGGATCTGTCGGCCTGTCAGGGCGATATACCGGTCCTGCCCGGCCGTGTCTTTCACCACCAGGTGGGCCATCCGGTCCGCATTCGCATACGGATACGGGTCCATCAGCACCGCATACACTACGCTGAACACCGCCGTGGTTGCCCCGATCCCCAGCGCAAGGGAAATCACCGCCGTCAGCGTGAATCCCAGGCTCTTTCGCAACTGCCGGAGTGAATAGCGGAAATCCTGAAGCAGCGTCTGCATAGCTCGCTCCTGGGAAGGCATTCGTCCGTATCAAGAGTGGGCACGTGTCTTGCCAACCCAGTAAGAACCGTAACTCACTCAATCTTCAAGGCGAGGTGAAACCACACTGAGCGGCAGGATGTCCGTTTTCACCCGGCCGGTGTTCACAAGCGAACAACCGGGAAGACAACCCGCGCCGGTTTGTCAGGATGGTCGGATCGATTTTTATCACGGCGCTACTTTAATCAAAACCAGGGCGTTCGGGGTCAGGGTAAGTTGCAGCCGTCCTCCTTGCAGGCTTATCTGTTCAGGCGCGGGAAGCGCCGTTTCGCGGTTCAGTTCCTCCACCTGAGTAGGCGTAGGGCTGAGGGGCTCGCCCATCGCCGCATAGTGCGGCAGCACGTTCCCGTGCTCGTCATCTACTCGCTGAATCGTAACCCGCGAAGTCGCCGGAAGATCATGGAAAACCAGTTCCATCTGGCGCGTCGTCCCGTGCTGGTCGGGATCCACCAGGTTCCACGCCGCGATCGCCAGCCCTCCATCGGCTGTCTTCGTCACGATGACATTCTTTGAGGCATTGGCCAGCCGTGCGTCGCCAAGCTGGTGCAGCAGCCCATAAGCATAAAAGCTGGGCTTGTTGATGCCGCCTTCCGCGCGCAGTCCGAACATCCCGATAAATGGTTTCGGAATTGGTCCACCTTCCTCAAAGACGTCAGAAAAGGTCCAGAAGGAGAGCATGTCTACCATTCCATCGCATTGGCGAACGGTGTTCGCAAGCGCGGGTCCCACGAAGATCGTATCGCGCGATTCATTCATTCCCTGCACATTCCACTCCGTCCAGAAGAGCGGCAGATTCGGCGTGGCTGATGACTTGATCTCGCCCCTCACCTTAGACACAGCGCGGCAGACGCGATCATCCATGGGGATGTCCTCATTAGTGCCGAAAAGGTTCTCCACCGTATCGTCGGCGTAGCCATGAGTGGAGACGAAATCGACCGGGACATGATTGTCCGCGGTAAATTTCAGAAAGTCGCTGATCCAGGCTGCTGCTGCAGTGGCCGGTCCGCCCACGCGTAGCTGCGGGCTGACTTTCTTCAGAGCCCGCGCTGTGTGCGCGTAAAGGTCGAAGTAGGATTTCTGCCGCGGGATGCCGTCCCAGAAATCGATGTTGGGCTCATTCCACACCTCGAAATACCATTTGGATACTTCGTCGATGCCGTAACGGTCTATGAGATGTTGGGCAAAGTGCGTCATCAGGTCATCCCAGCGTTCCATGCTCTTGGGAGGCGAGACATTCTGCTTGTACCAGAAAGGATGCAACGCGTCGGGATTGAAAGCCAGCTTCTTAGGCATGAAGCTGATCTCGACGAACGGCCGCACGCCATTCTTCAATAGCCCGTCATAGATCTGGTCAACATAAGCGAAGTTGTAGACCGGCTCGCCGTGCTCGTCTTCGTTGTATACGCCCACTTCATCATGCAGAATCGCGTGAAACCGCACATAGCGAATGTTCGCGACCTGCTTCACCGCGCGCAAATCTTCCCGGAAGCTCTCCCGCAAAGATAGAATGGCGCGCCCTGAGCCGAACATTTTTCCCCAGAAGTGCGGGAACGGTGTCGTCTGTGCATGGGCATCGATATCCACTCTCTCCTGCGCAAAAGCTTCCCCGCCGCATGTCAGTAGCATTACCACGACCAGCAGGGTTGCAAAGTTAAGCCTGAATCGGTACCGCGTCTTCAATCGCAACATGGAATCCTCTCTGCAAAGGAGTGTATCTGCCACGTAGTGGTTCAGTCCGATTCAGTTTTGAAAGGGCACGGCTTTAGCCGTGCCGAAAAACTCAAGCTAAATCGGGGGCTTTAGCCTCTGAGGGTTTGGTTTCTTCAAACTGACCACTTCCAACTGCCACACTGACTTTGAATACGTTACATTCTCTGAAGAGGTCCAGTACGTGTCAACCGAGGTAAAGACCAGCGAGGTAAAGACCAACGAGGTAAAGACTAGGAACGATCTTGAAGTCATCATCCTCTGTGGCGGCAAGGGCTCTCGCATCTATCCCTTCTCCGAATACTTCCCCAAGCCCATGATGCCCATTCAGGGGCGTCCTATCCTCGTTCATCTCATGCAGATTTATGCCAGCCAGGGCTTCCGTCGCTTCGTTCTCGCCGCCGGCCATCGCAAAGAGATGCTCTTCGACTACTTCGACGGCCGCTTTCCCGATTGGGAGATCAAAATCCTCGACACTGGAGTCGAAGCCGATACCGGCGACCGTATCTTCGCCTGCCTCGATCACGTCGGCGATCAGTTCTTCGCCACCTACGGAGACGGCCTCGGCAACGTCGACCTCGCTGCACTCCTCGACTTCCACAACGCCCACGGAGGACTCGCTACCGTCACTGCCGTCCCCCTCCGTTCGCAATTTGGGACGCTGCAATTCAATCCAGACGGGCAGGTCGAGAGCTTCACCGAAAAGCCCATCATTCGCGATTCCTGGATCAACGCCGGCTTTTTCGTCTTCGACAAAAAGGTCGCCGGTCACTGGACCGGCCACAGCCTCGAATCTGAGCTTCTTCCTCATCTCGCCAGCCAGCGCGCCCTCTACACTTACCTGCACCACGGTTTCTGGAAGTCAATGGATACCAGCAAGGATCAGCAGGAGATGGAACGCCTCGCCGAAAATGGCGTCGCCCCGTGGGCACCCTCCTAGAATCGCCGCAGCTTGCTCCTTAACCGCCTGTTGTCAAACCGCGACAGAGACTTTGCCGGATTTCACTAATTCGGCCCATCAACGACAAAGCAATGACAAAGCAGTGACTCCGGAATGTCAGCAATTCCACAATCCTCGAAGAAAATAAGAGTTCAGTAAGACATACCAATTCCTACCGGCCGCGGCAGCTGGCACCGGTGTTCCATAGGGCGATAAATACTACGAACTGGGAACCGACAAGAATGAGCACACTCTGCCTGCCCACAAACGGCGCAGCCTACAAAATTGGAAAGCGGGCTTTGGACCTTTTGATTTCCATCGCAGTTCTGCCGGTGGTTCTGGTCCTGATAGCCGTGGTTTCCGTTCTGGTCAAAGCCACCTCTCCCGGACCAATCTTTTATCGCCACACCCGCGTCGGCTTGAATGGGAAACCCTTTGGTCTTTGGAAGTTCCGTACAATGTTCCACAAAAGCGACCATATCTTCTGGAACCATCTGGCTGAGAGCGTCGAAGCGCAGCAGGAATGGATACGCTATCAGAAGCTGAGACGTGATCCCCGAATCACAAAGATCGGCACCTTTCTGCGCCGGACAAATCTGGATGAACTGCCGCAGCTTTTCAATGTGCTTCTGGGCGAAATGAGCCTGGTAGGTCCGCGGCCTGTTGTAAAGGACGAACTCAAACGGTATGGAGCAGGCGGAACGCTCTACGCCGCGGTTCTTCCGGGTATTACCGGGCTCTGGCAGGTGAGTGGACGCGGGTCTCTGCCATATGAACGCCGGGTGGCACTTGATGTAGAGTACGTGAGCACCTGGTCCCTCGCGGGAGACCTGGTCGTCCTAACGAAAACATTGAACGCGGTCTGGACGTGCCGCGGAGCATACTAGGCCCTGACAACGTCTCTCGGGAAAGACTGGAAGTCAGTCATACGATTGCGGCATTCAGCATAAAGCGATGCTGATTTCCGAAAGCGACGATTTCTCCTTTGCTCATGCGCTTTCGTAGAATGTGCGCATCTCCATTTCCCGGTCGAAAACTTGTTGAGCGGAGACATTGAGGCCTTATGGAAACACTACGGCAGAGAACGATTCAGTATCTCCTTGTGCCAACGATTGTTCTCTGGGCGCTCCATCCTCCGGCATTCCTGAGTGCCCAGCAAACCAATCTTGCTTCTGTTGCGCCTGTCACAGCGGATACGCCCGCAAACACGAAATCTCCCGCTGCATCACCTTCTCAGCAGGAGGTGGCGGATATCCTGAGCATGTTAGGAGAAATGCGTCAGGAACTTAGAGATTCGCGACAGGAGATTCAGGCTCTGAAGAAAGAAGTAACTGAGCTCAGGGAGGAAGTAGCTGCCAGTACGAATAACTCTACCGGCGCCGAAGCTCTCAAAACTGCCGTGGATCAACTTCGAGATGACCAGGAGGTTGTCCAATCCCAGGTGAAGACGCTTGAACAGACCAAAGTGGGGACGGAATCGAAATATCCGCTCAGCCTCACGGGAATGATCCTCTTCAATTCCTTTGCCATAGACGGGGCTGTGGATAACCCTATCCTGCCTCTGATTGCTTTGCCCAGGAACGCACTCTACGTTCATCATTCCATGGGCGCGAGTCTTGAGCAGACCCAATTGGGATTGAACGCCACCGGCCCGCGGCTCTGGAATGCTCACACATCGGCGAACGTGACGGTAGACTTCTTCAATCCAACCAATTACTCGACCATACCGGCGCCAAACACAATGAACCTGCGGCTGCGCACCGCAGACATAAATCTGGATTGGAAGAAAACTCAGACATCTGCTGGGCTGGAAACGCCTCTTGTAACCCCTCTTTCTCCCACTTCATTTGCTACTGTTGGTCAACCAGCATTGGCGTGGTCGGGCAACCTGTGGAGCTGGCTCCCTCAGGCCACCGTCGAGCGACGGATAGCAGCTACAGCTTCGCATCACGGGGTGCTGGCATTCGGACTGCTGGACCCAACAGCAGGTGACGTCACTGGAGAACAGGCATATGGGATTTTGAGAAAAAGCCTGCAGCCAGGCTATGAAGGTCGAATCGCCTATGAATGGGGAGATCAGCAGCGACCATATGAAATTGGCGCAAATGGCTACTACACCCGGCAACTCTATTACGGAACCGGGGCCTTGGAGAAGCAAGCGCTCGATTTCTGGGCAGGCACCGCGGACTGGCGTATTCCGCTGGGCCGGATCGCCGAACTCTCCGGCGAATTCTATCGTGGTCGAGGAATCGGCGATCTCGGCGGCGGCGCCTTCAAAAATGTCGTCATCGAGTATGGGTCGGAATATGCGAGCGGTCTGGATGCAATCGGGGGATGGGCGCAGTTGAAATCGCATCTGAGTCGTACTCTGGAAGCAAATGCATTTTTCGGAGAGGATAGTGCCGAAGCCAGTAGGATCCGTAATCAGGCTCAGGTGGCAAACCCATCGCCTTATCTGTATTTGGTGAGAAACCAGGGCACAACCGCAAACATCATCTACCGACCCAGGACTTATTTAATATTCTCCGGTGAGTACCGCTACCTGCGCTCCTGGTATATCTATGGCCCTGCCAACACCGCACAGACTCTGGATCTAACCATGGGTTATCTCTTTTAATGCTCATCCGAAAAGCACTTCTTGGATCTCTGTTTTATCTGATCATCGGAAATGCTCCCCTCGTGGTGCATGCGAGCGCACAGTTAACCGAGATAACTGCGCAGACCAAAGTAAGGTTCGTCGGTCCTGTGAGTAATTCAGCGCATCATTCAAATGAAGGGGTTGTGCTATGGCTGACGCCGATCGATGTCTCTGCTAGCGCTGCTCGACCACCTGACGCGCCTAGGAGCCGCTTGCAGCTTGCACAGAAAAATAAACAATTTATCCCCCATACGCTGGCTGTACAGGTTGGCAGTGTTGTCGATTTTCCTAACCTGGACCCGTTCTTTCATAACGTGTTTTCTCGCTTTAACGGCAAGAGCTTCGATCTTGGTCTGTATGAGAGTGGATCGAGCAGGAGCGTACATTTCGATCGGCCCGGTGTTTCTTACATCTTCTGCAATATCCATCCTGAGATGAGCGCAGTCGTGGTGAGCGTGCCGACCCCTTATTTTGCGGTCTCTTCGCCGGCCGGCAACCTCGTAATTCACGATGTCCCTCCCGGGGCTTACATCATGCATGTTTGGGCGATGGGGAATTCCGATACGAGTCTGGCTACGGCAGGGCGCCGGGTCTCAGTCTCGGGCCCCAGTCTGGATTTGGGCACAATTGAGATTGAGGGAGCCGTGCCTGCCGCGCACAAGAATAAGTTCGGTGAGGATTACGAAGAGAAGAAACCGTCGCCCTACTAAAAGCCGGCGTCTCTCGCAAAGCTCATTTGTCGATCTTCAGTGATGCGAGTGCTGTCAGGCCCAGGCCGCGCATACAGTCTGTTGCATACAGTAGCGTGCGGCGATCTTTCCATGACGGTGTGTACGCATTACAGTCACCGTGGGTCAGTTGCTTCCACTCGCCCGAAGAAAGATCGCGTGAGACCAGTTGCCATCGTTGCGAAACCAGTTTACTCATGACGAGCAGCTTGCCGTCAGGAGACAGCGCCGGCGAATTCACCGCGCCATCGTCATCGACCAGAAGTTGTGGCGGACCGCCATGGGAAACCGTGAAGATGCGCTCTCTATTTTGGTAAACGGCACTTATGAGGAAGATATCAGAAGTCCCAGCCCCGACAGTGCGAACATCATAAGACGGCGAGGTCAACTTCATCGGAGAGAGATTGCCACCGTGAGCCGCACAATCTCGTGGATCAACCATCCAGAGGCTGCCGCGTCCATGATCCTCGCGCAGGAAAGCGAGAGCAGATCCGTCCACTGAAAGCATCGGATACTCGGCGTCACCGATCGAGCAAGGCGCAGGGTCTGGCGCACCAGAAATAAAATGGACAAGCCGTGAACCTTCTCGAGACGCAACTTCAACCCAGAGATCTTCGCCGGACGAACTCGCTGTGAAGCTCAATTCATCCATGGCCGCACCACCTTCATGATGCGCATCAGAGAAAAGCGCATTTCCACGTAGCACTCTATAACCATCCGGAAGCATAGCCACATATAAGAGCCCGCTATCGGTGTTTAACGGACGCCCTCTGAGATAGGCATTGTCAGGAATAGTAAGCCGCTCATTATCGGTTACCTTGATATCTATTAGATGAGACCATGCACTATAGACACCAATCAACCAAAGGCTGAAAATGATTGCCGCAACCCTAAAGCGTGACGCGTGAAAACTATTTGTATCTTGTAAGGCTTTGTCTGTGGCTGGAGGTTTCAGGATTACCCAATAAAAGAGAAGCATGGCTACTCCAACCCATAACTTGAGGTAGAGGAGTGGCGTGATCGGGGCCACAGCAAG
>DATAQX010000470.1:0-7261 GCA_036264455.1 Silvibacterium sp.
TTGACTAACGGGGCTCCGGTTGTCTTTCCAGAAACCCCCTGGATGAATGGCAGTCCATTGGGCTCGCCGTAGCCGGTGACGTTATCCCAGCCGGGAGTCACGGTCAGCGATGAGTCCGTGCCGAAGCTGATGGCGATATCTTCTTCGTTATTGGGGAGGATAGGCCAGATAGCGCTGGGGAACTGAGTTTGCGCACCGAGTCCGGCGTACAAAGCGTCGGCGGAATAGAAGGTGGCGCCATTGGAGTCAATAATGGTTCCAGTGACGTCAGTGGCATTGAGGCTGGAGGTTGGAAGAACGTCGGTTATCTGACCGGCTTTCAGTTTTGCAACGGCCTGACCCGCATGTCCGAGAGGAGCACCGTTGTACTGGTCGGCAATGGCCCAGATGGCGGAGAAGATCGGACTGGCCAGACTGGTGCCGCCAATCCCCTCTTCGAGGAACTGAGTACCACCGCTGGTAAAGATAATGGAGAAGCCGGTAAAGGGATCGGCGTCAGCAGAGACGTCGGGTACCTGGCGGCCGGTTCCCGGAAGCGCGTGCTGCCAGGAGGGCTTGGAGAAAAACAGGCTTTCGCCGCCGCCAGCGCCGGCATAAAAGAAGCCGAATGGCGGATCCAGTACGCCACCCGCATTGACATAGACAATGTTATTGCCCCAGCCAGCGACAATGTCACCGCCTCCGTTGGGGTTGTTGAGGATGCTGGTGCCGCCCACAGCTGTTGCCCAGGGCGAATTCGAGGGTACTGCGACATCACCAACTGGCGTGCCCAGACCCAGGTCTCCGCCATCGCCGGTGGAGAACTGGAAGGAGATGCCGGCAGCCGCGCCGAGCTTCAGGACCGAGTTAAAGGCGTTCTCCTCAGCTGGGCCAGAGATGATTTCGTCGTCATTCTCCCAACTGCTGGAGACGGTGTAGGCGAGTTTGTGACTGATGATGTATTGAAGCGATGCGATCTGATCCTCGTTGTCCTGACCTGCCGAGGCAACGACAAGAATTTTGGCTCCAGGCGCGATGGCATGAGCCGACTGGATGTCGAGCGCAATCTCCGTAGTCCATCCCGTCAGGTCGGCGGCATTCGGATTGAGAGGCTTGCCCTCGGGGTAGACGACAGAGAAGTTGCTGGAGGTGAGCGCCGGCAGCTTGTAAGCGGCTGCGGCCACGTTGGCATCCGACTCGGCGGCTGCATAGCCGTAGGCCTCGACCAGGGCGACGGTCTGCCCGGTGCCATCATAGCCGCTCTTGATGAGCGGCGTGAGGCCGTAGTGCTTCTGGAACTGTGCAGGTGTATAGGAGACAACCAATGAGGGGTTTATGTCATAGACATTGCCGTAGAAGACGCCGATGGGCAACGCCGATCCGGGGGTGGGGAAGGTAAATTCAGCGGCTGGGGAAAGCGCGGTGCCGGTGATGGTGCTCAGCAGCGTCGAGCCAATATCGGCCGTGGTGAGCGCCTTCTTAAACAAGGGCTTGCCGGTGCGCGGATTTGTCGCAATGGTGTAGAGCGGCTGAATCTGATGACGCTCGAGTCCGGCGACGGAATCGACCAGCTTTCCGGCTTCGCCCGTCAACTGCGCGTCACGAATATGCGCCTGAAAGACTTTGCCGTTATGGCTGAAGGTATGCAATTCAGTCTGGAAGGCCTCTTCGGTGATTCCGGCCGTTCCATGTACCCGGATTGAGAAACGCTGCGGGTCGGACGAAACAACGCTGTAGCCGTGGCTGACCAGTTCTTTCTTTACGGTCTCAAATTCGGCTGCTGTGGGTGCGTACTTTTCAAGGTCACTCGCAGTAAGCCAATGATGATAGTTGGAAGATTGGGGGTCGTAGAGGTCCTCGACTACCTTGTTGAATGCCGCCTCGTTGTGCAGCTTCAATACGACGGTGAGATTGAGCTCCTGGTTTGGATCGACGCGTCCCCGGTCGGAGGCTATTTCGACACCTTTGGGCACGTTGTGTTCAGTTTGGGTAAGAGCAATAGCCGACCGAGAAGCCAGCAGCGAGAGAGAGAGTAATGCAAGAGCGGTCAAGGACCCTTGAAAAACATTCTTGCGCAACATCGTTATTTCTCCTTTGTGATGAAGGCGCACAGGTATTCCCCAAATGAGTGGAGCGATACTCGACGATCAAATGCATTTCCAAAGTCCGGTCCCAGGCATAGCTCTCCTGGGAGCGGGAGGGAAAAGCAATGTTGTACGATCTTCGCGCTGCCTCAAATCACAGAAATTCCTGAGCGGGTTAGGCGGAGTGGTCTTGTAAGGAATCTGGACGAAACAGTCCGCGTTGCGCCGAAGGTCATCCGGCGTGATTATGCCTGCAATGCCCTGAAACCGAAAAAGGGAACTGAAACAGTACAGTCAACTATGCAGAGGAGCAGGCACGGCTCGAAGATTCGTGTGGAGCAAAGTATGCATCAACAACAAACGAAATCAACGACAATTTTGTTCAGACGGGGAAGGTGAAACATGGAAGCACTATAGGGGCAAGTCTTGTGAACGTCAACTGGAAATTGCAGGGGAATTATGCGAGGGCCTTTGGAACCGCTTCTTCCCATCTACCCTGGGACTTCAGGATGAGCTCGATGACTTCGCGGGCTGCTCCTTTGCCGCCACGGGCCTGGGTGATGTAGTGGCTGACGGCCTTGAGCTCGAAGGCCGCGTCGGCAACGGCGACGGCAAGGCCGGAGCGGCGGGCGAGAGGCATGTCGGGCAGGTCGTCGCCGAGGTAGGCAACTTCGTCCTCGGTGACTCCAGCCTTTAGTATGCATTCCTCATACGCGGCCGTCTTTGACGCCTGGCCGAGGTAGACGAATTCCACCCCCAGTTCCTGAGCGCGCTGCGTGACGGCGGGAGACTTGCGTCCGGTGATGAATCCGGTCTTGATGCCCATAGTGTGCGCGAGGCTGAGGCCCTGGCCGTCGTGCGCGTCGAAGACTTTCATTTCGGCTATGCCGCCATTGTCGGGCAGGGAGATGAGGCAGACGCCGCCATCGGTGAGAGTGCCATCGACATCCATTAGAAAAAGGCGGATTTTGCGGGCGCGGTCAAGCACGGTGGGCGAAGCGTTCTCTGGCATGTCTCGATTTTATCTGCATGCGGCGCGCGTCAGAGATAGTTGGCGACTTCGATCAGGTTGCGGTCGGGGTCGCGGAAATATACGGATCGAACTTTGCCCATGGCTCCGTCGCGCTCGACCGGACCCGCTTCGATGTGAACTCGCAGTTCGGTCACGTAACGGATGACTTCGTCGAGAGGAGTGCTGGTGACAAAACACAGGTCGGCAGAGCCTGGAGTGGGATGCGCCGCTTTGGGGCTGATCTCGTGGCCACGCTGGTGAAGCTTGATGGTCTGCGTGCCGAAGGTGAGGGACTTGCGGCCGTCGATGATGACAGGGTCCATGCCGAGGACTTCGGTGTAGAAGTCAACGGCGGCATCGATGCTGGCTACGGTGAGGACGAGGTGGTCGAGCTGATCCAGGGTAAAGGCCATGAGTTAGGCAATGATACTCGCAGCATACAACTCGCGCAGGAGCGGAGCGGCGTTGCGTGGGGTGTGGCGGGAGGCTTACTCCTTCACGGCCTCGATATCGAGGGTGATCTTCACGTCGTCGCCTATCATGGCATCCCCTGACTTCAGCGTGCCATTCCAGGTGAGACCAAAATCCTGCCGGTGGAGGGTGGTTGTGGCACTGAAGCCGCGACGCTGTTTGCCGTCCGGCCCGGTCTGCTCCTTATCGGGAGCATCGAGCTTGAGAGTGACGGGTTTGGTGACGCCGTGCATGGTGAGATCGCCGGTGAGGATGTAGTCATCGCCCGAGCGGGCCACGCTCTTGCTCGCGAAGGTCATGGTGGGAAATTTGGCCACGTCGAAGAAGTTGGGGCTCTTGAGATCTCCATCGCGCTGGGCGACTCCGGTGTCGACGGTGGTGGTGTCGATGGTGGCGTTAACGCTGGATTTAGTGAGGTCCTTATCATTCAGAGTGATCGTGCCGGTAATGTTGCCGAAGCGTCCGTTGACGTTGGAGATTCCCATGTGACGAATGGTGAAGGCGGCCTGGGAGTGGGCGGGATCAATCTTCCAACTGGTGGTTTGCGCGGCTGCGAGCACGGCCGAGGCCACAATGAGCGTAGCGGCGAATAGCGGAGAAAACCTTTTTATTGTTTTCATCGATTCTTGCTCCTGACGTTAGGATAGATATTAAGCCACCTTGAAGCTCTATAATTCGGCCCCGTGATAAGCGGTGGCTGCCGCGGGATATTTCCAATGACGAAAATTTCAAAATTAAGCACCGGCAACAGGAAGCCATTTTCAGGACAGGTGTAAACCCATGAGCGTGGTCAGCAGCAGTTTGGGAAGCAGCCAGGTTGCGAACCCCATTGAAAAGCCAAAGCCTGCAATGACGGTATGGCTAGTGGCTGCGCTGGTCGGGCTGTCGGTCGCGTGGCCACTGCTCTACGCCGGACTATTTTTTGGCCCGGCAATCATCATACGATCGCTGACCGGCGATTCGTATCACTATCTGGCCATAGCCAGAAAAGCACATATATCGCACATCTTTACTTACGACGGTGTGCATGTAACGAATGGCTTCCATCCCCTCTGGCAGTACACCATCCGAGGCATGTTTTCGATTCTGCACCTGCAAAGCCAAGAGAGTCAGGCGATCGCGGTGATGCTGCTGGCCTTGAGCGCCGTTACTCTGGGGATCATATTGGCAAGCGCGGCTGTCATCCGCATGACGAACAAATATTTTCTGGGGCTGCTGCTGGTGCCCGGACTGTATTACATCGTCATTGGAGTCCACGTAAAGAATCTTTCGATATGGGCGGCCCTGGATGGCATGGAGTCGGCATTCTCGGTACTTTTCGGCGGTATTTTCTTCTTTGTGCTGAGCCAGTTCACCGGAACTGCCGCCAAGAGGAAATTCGAACCAATCGCAGCCTACCGGGCACTCGGGCTGGTGCTGCCGTTTCTTATCCTGTCACGCCTGGATGACTTCTTCATTCTTCCCGCATTTCTGGTCGCTCTCTTTTTGTTTGAGACGTCGATAAGCAAGCGAATCACGGCCGGTCTTTGGATCGTCGGTCCCAGCACCATCGCGATTCTCTGCTACCTGCTTTACAACAAGATCACCGTAGGCGCGGCCATGCCGCTCAGCGGCGGCACGAAATCGGGTTTCGTGGGTTTTCTCTCCGCCTACCTGACGACTGCGGTTCATTTTCCGCCCATTCTCGACTTGAAGGCCTACCTGACGAAGAAGGCTTCGGAAGGACCTGTGGTCTTTTCAAACAGTTTCCGGTTCGTGGAAGTCACGTATCCGTTTCTCGCGGCAGCTTTCGGTGCGCTGGCAATCTGGAAATACCGGAGGAAGCATGCGGAGTCCTCAGTACTATTTGCAATCTGTCTCTACATCCTGTTCAAGACGAGTTACAACTTCCTGAACGTTCATCCCTGGCACCAAGCGGGCTGGTATTACGTCTTCATCACGATTTGTCTCAGCGTACTGGGCGCGCTGGCTTTGCGGAAACCGTGGGGAGAGCTGGATACAGTTCCGATCGCCAAATATGGAATCGTGACCATATACGTAATGATGATGCTGTTCTCAGCTTCTCAATATTATGCGTCGATCGTTTACCCGAGCCTGGGAGGAAATGTGCCCCAGTTCTGGGCGCGGCGGGATGAGCTTGGCAAGGAGCTTCGTGCGGATGGCGTAACAGGCATTATCAATGTGGACGACGGGATCACTGCTTTCCTGCTCGATTTTCCCAATATGCACGGATTTGCCTTTGCAACCGACGTTGAAGCGCAGCGAGCACACAAGGCGGGCCGCATGCTTTCACTCGCATATTCGAGAGGGATCAATACCATCGCCGGCTTTGGATACATGAGCACCGACAATCCGCCGAAGACGGATGCTGAAATACGGCAGTATCTTCGCACCAGCCTGGGGTGGGAGACGATGAGTTCAGAAATGGATCAGTTTGACTTCTCACTGGCGTACTACGATCCGGTTCTGAAATGGCCTTTCATATCGTTTAAACCGAAGGCTCGGTGACAGGCCCTCAGTATCCGCCCTTGCTCTGCGGGTTGATCTCGACGGGCATATCTAGTGTGCCGAGGCGATTGTTGTTCATGTCGCTCACGCCGAGACGCATGCGGTAGCGGCCGGGCTTGAGAGCGAGTTTCTGCTGGAAGCGGATTCCGTCTTTGAGGACGCTGGCATAAGTTGCGGGGTCGAGATCGAGGCGGATGACGCCGGAGGTCTGCGGAGGGTTGTCTGTCTGAACAGGAGAGTCGCTGAGCGCAACCAGCAACACGAGCAGCTTCGCGTGGCGGTGGCCTGCCGCGTCGGTGGAGAAATCGACGCCGGATGCATCGATTATTGTTTCGACATGCAGATCGGATTGTTGCGCATCAGGCAGTTCGACTTTGCCTTTGAGCAGCAGCATGGTGGATTCGGGAGCGCCGGGCTGGAGAGCTGCATTCAGTGCCTGGGATGTGTCCGCATTGGTGATCTGGTCAGGAAAGGCAAAGTATCCGCGACGATAGCTCACCGAATACCCTGGATGGTCCAGCTCCACTTTGATCTTGCGGTACTTGCTGTCCCAGTCATGGTTCTGCGGACGATAGGCGAGCGTGTAGTAGTTTGATCCGTCCTCGATAGTGCGCCTGAGCGCGCCCGCCAGGTCATTCGAGCCGAAGACCGCTTCGCCGCCGGTCTCGTAAGCAATGTCGTTCATCGACGTACGCAGCGCGCTGCGGTTGGTGAACTGCTGCGCCTGAGTGTTCCCCAAGGTGTGCTTCGCGCCTGAATCGTAGAGTGCCGCAGCCGATGAACCGCTCACCTCCACGTCCACGCCGCCCACGTCCAGCCCCAGCGCGCTGATCGGATACACCGCAATCTGGGAATTGGCAACGAGCCTGGCGGTGTTGGCGACCGCGTTCAGATCGGAGATGGGCGTATTGGGCAGATTCAGCGTGCTGAACTGAACTGGAGCGATCAGGTTGTATTGTCCTTGCGTCGCAATGCTGAACGGAAAGCTCCCCGAAAGCAAGAACAGGTTTTTCCGCCCGGGATAGCCCGCCGCCGCGCTGGCAATTTCAGCAAAGGCAGAAAGGGTAATTCGTTGCCTGATCTCCGCCGTCTGGACATTCTCGACTGTGAGCTGATCGGCCAGCTTCTGGACAACCTGGCCCGGATCGCGGCCGCCCAATGCATCCTGGATCCGCCCCAGGTTGTCCATGTCCCGCAACTGCTCCGC
>DATAQX010000504.1:0-5254 GCA_036264455.1 Silvibacterium sp.
CTGTTGCCGGAGCTTCGGCGTGGTTCATGCGGCCCGGTCCGGCCATCGACTGCAACCGGCTGGCGCCGCTAATCGTCCTGGCCACAGCTGCGGCGTTTCTTATGTCGATCTGCTTCCGCCAGATGGCGCGCCACACGGAGCTGTCGCAGAGGTGGTTCCTTGCCGTGTGCCTACTCATTGCGGCGGCCACACTTTTTTCGGACTTCCGATACGTCCGCCGCTACCGGGGCATCTGCGATTCGCTCCAGCAGCGGTTTAGCCGTTAGGAAATAAGATGTCTCCATCCAACGCTGCCCTGAAAGAGCCTGCTGCATAAGACGGATCGTTTCCTGCATAATCGTCGAGCCTCACGGCAAGAATTCAGACCGGAATGAATTTCGTGCTTATTCTGGGTAAGCAGGTGCGCTCTTCGCACGAATCGAAATAGACCAGATACACTTTCGGGGCGAGAGGATTGCGAGGTGAGAATGAGGTCGGCTGCATTCAAAAAGCTCAATGGTTGGTGGATAGTCGCGATCTTTGCTTTCGGACTGGCCGCTGAGGCGCAGATGACGACTTCGCAGGTCGATAACGCACGCACCGGCACCTATCTGAACGAGACCACGCTGACGCCACGAAACGTCAATCCGCGGCAGTTCGGCAAGCTTTTCACTCTGAAGGTGGATGGGGACATTTATGCTCAGCCGCTCTTTATGGCAGGAGTGCAGATTCCGGGAAAGGGCAGGCACGATCTGCTCTTTGTTGCGACGGAGCACGATAGCGTCTATGCATTCGACGCTTACGGGAATCCCTCCACGCCGCTGTGGCAGGTCAGCTTCCTGAAAGATGGGGCGACGACACTCGCTGAAAGTGATACGCAATGCTTCTTCATTCGGCCGGAGGTGGGGATCACATCGACCCCGGTGATTGATGCGAGATCTGGAACACTGTATGTTCTGGTTCGCACCAGGAAAGAACATGCTCTCTCGGCCAACGAATATCACCAGCAGCTCCACGCGCTGGCAGTGACGACCGGGGCGGAAAAGTTCGGCGGTCCGGTGGAGATCCAGGCCGCGGTACGCGGGAGCGGAGACGGCAGCAAGGACGGTAAGGTGGCGTTCGAGCCACTGCGCGAGAATCCGCGAGCGGCGCTGCTGCTTTCAAACGGCATCGTGTATTTGTCGTGGGCCTCTTCCTGCGATGTCGGACCGTATCACGGCTGGGTGATGGCCTACGATGCTCAGAGCCTGAAACAGAGAGCGGTCTATAACGATTCTCCCGATGCCGATGACGGCGGGATATGGGAGAGTGACACCGGGATTGCGGCGGACAAGGACGGCAACATATATGCCACGACGGGCAACGGGGGGTTCGATGCAGCGAGAGGCGGCCGCGACTACGGAGACACTCTTCTGAAGCTCAGTGGGCGGGATCTCAGGGTGGGCGATTTCTTCACCCCTTTTAACGCGGATGAGCTGAATGCGCACGACAACGATCTTGGCTCCGGAGGGCCGATGCTGCTGCCGGACCAGCCTGGACCGCACCCGCATCTTGCCGTTGTCGGCGGAAAAGCTCCGCTGATCTATGTTCTGGATCGCGACCACCTGGGACACTATCAGCCCGGTAGTAACAGCCACGCCGTGCAGACCATTCCAACCAAAGGCGGCATATATGGGTCCATGGCGTACTGGAATCATAACGTCTACGTGCTGAGCGACAGTGACGCGTTGCGCGATTTCGAGGTTAAGGATGGGAAACTCGTGTTCAAGGCGGCCAGCAGCTTCAGGTTTGAAGATCATGCAGCAACACCCGCCGTTTCTGCGAATGGCGACAGAGACGGCATTGTCTGGGTGTTGAGTTCCAAGGGATGGAATTCGCCGGACAGGACTGCGGTGCTGCATGCGGCGGATGCCTCAAACGTTGCGCACGAACTCTACAACAGCGAGCAGAATGTCGGTCGCGACCGCGCGGGTACGGCCCTCCGATTCAACATACCGACGATCGCAAACGGGCATGTCTACGTCGCCGCAAAGCGAGAGGTGGATGTCTACGGACTGCTTCCTGCAGGGCGATAACGGATGCCGTCCAGACCATTTCAGGCACTGTGCGCGCTCGCGGTGATCGTCGTATGCTCGGGATGCCGCAAACCCTCATCGGAACATGGCGCTGCGCTTTTCCTGAAAAACTGCGCCGGGTGTCATGTTCAGCGGCCCGGCCAGAAGAGTTACGTTCCTTCGCTCACCGGATATTTTGACCGGAAGCCAAGACCAACCCAGCGGCAGGCACGGCGAATCATCAAGTATGGAGGGCGCTATATGCCTCCATTCAGCAAGCGGCTGTCATCGGATGAGATAGACGACCTGATCGCATATCTGAATGTTGGCGGCAAGCGTGCTGAAGAGTAGGAAAATACACCATAACAACCGAGTCCCCTCTTGGCGATATCTGGCCAGTCAATTATCTTGCCATAAATAGGGCGCTGTCATTGATAGCTGCTCGTGGATATGGATAACTTTCGAGAATTTCTGGACACTTCGTCTCGGGGGATACCGGTTCGAGGTTTCCTCCACCTGGCCGGTTCCGGTGCGAATGGCCTGGTATTAACGCACGGCGCGGGAGCGAACAGCAATGCCCCGCTACTTGTAGCTCTTGCGGATGCATTCTGTGCGTCGGGTCTGACCGTGCTCCGTTGTGATCTGCCGTTCCGCCAGTCCCGGCCGCATGGGCCGCCGCCACGCGGGAGCGCTGAGCGAGACCAGGAGGGACTGCGAGCGGCAATCGAGTCCATGAGACGTCTTGTTTCGGGCCGCTTGTTTCTGGGGGGACATTCGTACGGAGGCAGGCAGGCGTCGATGCTGGCTGCGGACGAACCCGGTCTTGCCGACCGGCTCCTGATGCTTTCCTATCCGCTTCATCCTCCGCAACGACCCGGGGAATTGCGAACTGGACATTTTCCGTATCTCCGGACTCCAGCCATGTTCGTTCACGGAACGCGAGACGGATTCGGCTCTCTCGCGGAAATAGAAGCGGCTTTGGAGCTCATCCCAACGCGAACGGAACTGCTGCCGGTCACAGGCGCGGGCCACGAGCTGATGACGAAGCGAAATCGTGAGGAGCTGACGCAATCAGTCGTAGAGACATTCCAGGCATTTGCAAATCACGAGGCGGAATAATCGCGACCGGCCATGTTGCCTTGGAGAAGTCAGATTCTGCTTTACGGCCGGTTTCGTGTCGATCTTGACCAGCGAGTTGCCAAGATCGCTTTTCCAAGGAGACGTCCGTGTGACGCTTATTCGATTTGAACGACAGCTCTCGAGGGATCGAGAGCGCCGGCAGCCGTGCTGTGCGAGCCAGCAGATCGTGCCGTCGTTGTAGTTTGCTGATCGAATATATTATGCAGTCGCCAACAACTCAGACTGATGAGGAACAACCCCACGGCGATCCAAACGGCGTGATGCGCTGCGGCTCCCACCACAACGTCTACCGGGCTACGCACGCCTAACAACCGTTCAGCGATCCAGCCCACGGACGCAAAAACCGCAAAAAGCGAGCCCCCGATTCTCAGGAATGGATACGCCCGCGTGCGACTCATGAGAAGCAGAGACGGCATAGTAGCGGCGACCACGACCATCTGCATGGTTTCTATACCCAGGTTGAACGCAAGAATGCCGGCCACACGCTCCCACCGGCCGAGTTCCAATTCGCTCAGGGTGGCAGCAAACGCTAAGCCGTGAATGAGCCCGAAGAAGGCCGCTATGCCAGCTTCTTTCCCCGGGAAAATTGGACGGAGAGCGTGGATAGCCGACACGAGAATAGAAACGGCAATCAGCACTTCAATCGGGTGACTGGGCACGCGGACGATTCCAAATGCAGCTAATGCCAGCGTGATTGAATGCCCGATAGTAAATGCCGTCACAATCTTGAGAATGCGGAGCACATTGCTTCTCATGCCGGCGAATCCAGCCCAGCGCGAACCAACGACGATGAGAGGCGCAGGCAGAAGAAGTACCAGCAAGAACAGAAGATGATCCGTTCCTTCAGCGATGTGCCGCATGCCGAGGCGGAAGAGGCTGACGAAACCGAGCGCGTTCATCGACCCGCGGATGTTTGCCCACCATTTGTAAAGTGACGAGTCTGCAGAACCGCCGGCCTGCAGGTAATCCAGCTCGTAAAGTGACTGCCGCTCATTCCGGTTCTGAGCGACGATCCTGATATCTGGGTCGCGTGGAACCAGACAATTTACAAGGTAGGCTGCGTTTCGGTTTTGATGATGGTTTTCGAGGATGAGTCTTCGGTTGGGGCCGCCGTGCGGCAAATCCGCCGTGAACTCAATATGTATCTCCCCAAGTCCCTCTCTCATCAGCTCGATTTGCGGGAAATCTGCTGAGACAAGCTTCGGCTTCAAACTCTTGCCGTCCACCGTGATCGACAAATCGCGAAGCACCTGCTCAGCATAGGCCCGCTGCTCTGCCTGGGAGATGACGCCGTCTCCGTTGCTGTCGATACTCGCAATTATGGAGGAGGCTACCGCAACACCGGGGATCATTCGCATGGACGCCTGAACATGATCCTTGTCCACAGAGAGGATGGTGGCTTGCAGGTATTCGTCGAGCCGGTGCGCGGACGCAATGCCTCCGAGAGATAAGAAGCATGCGGCGGCGGCGATAAGCCTCGGTTTCATTGCTTCGTAAGCCCCCGTCCATAGTCGTTCGTCGGATCGCGGTACATGGTGTGAACATGCATGGCGGGATCGCCCCCCAGGGTCTGAGGTGCATACTCGATGACGAGATGCGGGCCTTGGATGCGGTAATAGGCCGTAATGTTTTTGCCCGGAGTCACGGTTGTCGGTCCACTCCAGGCGAACCATGTCTCGTTGATATCGGCCTTAAGCTGGGCCATACGGGCCGCAGCCGCACTCTCGTGAATAATGGCCGCCCATTCTGAAATCACATCGAGCAGCATGGCGCGCTGATGCTCAGTCATCGCGGAAGCTTTCAAACCTTCAGGCACAATTGTCTTGCCATCCTGCCCTGGACCGAGGACAAGATCAGCGAGCCGGTAGCTCAGGATCGCCTGCTTTCGCTGCTGGCCGTCAAGGGCCTGCAGCAAAGCAAATCCCTTATCGCTCTCCTGACCAAGCGGGCGGACGATTTTCCCGCTCTCGGTATAGAGGGCAGGTTGAGCGCCTGTCAGAGTCGGTGTGAGGACGCCACGCTCCCCGGCGATAGTGATGTTGAGCGCCAGATGATGACCTCCAAACTGCAACATCCAGGGA
>DATAQX010000102.1:0-4118 GCA_036264455.1 Silvibacterium sp.
GCATCCGTCGCCAGAATATTCACCCAGTCGTTCTCCAGAAACTGCTGCGCCATCGATTGCGCCGTCCGTCCGAAGCGCCCTGTCAGCGAAGCAGCTGTGATCTGCACCAGGCAGCCCTGGCGCAGCCAATCTTTCATCCGCTCCGGATGCCTTTGAATCGTCATATTTCGCTCCGGATGCGTAATGATCGGCTGCATACCCGCCACCATAAGCTCGTAAAACGCATCATTCATGCTCGGCGGAATCATCAGGTCGTCAAACTCCACCAGCAGATACTGCTTCTCGTTGATCGTGTACTTCGTGCGATTCTTCAGCGCGTCTTCAATATTGTCGTAAGAGAGATGGAAGTCGCACCCAAGCCCCAGCGAAATCTTCCTATTCACGCGCGTCTGCAGCTCTTCCAGCCGCTTCCGGTTTACTTCAGGATCAAAAGCGTAACGGCTATTCGCGTGCGGGGTGCACACAATATGCGTGATGCCGTTCGCAACTGCGGCCTCAACCATTGCCACTGATGTTTCAATATCCGGAGATCCGTCATCAAGGCCAAACAGCAGATGGTGGTGAATATCAATCATGTTCAAAATCGCCAGGACTAAAGCTAACGGCTAATGCCTAATCGCTAATGGCTAGCCTTTCCACCATCGACTCAAAAATCTTAAAGCCATCTGCCGATCCCAGCATCTGCTCGCTCGAACGATCCGGATGCGGCATCATCCCCAGCACATTCCGTCCCTCGTTCAGAATTCCGGCAATATTATCCAGCGACCCGTTGGGATTCGCCTCCCGCGTCACCTCTCCCTCCGCCGTCGCATAGCGGAAGACCACGCGGTCCTCGCGTCTCAATGTTTCCAGCGTGGACGCATCGCAGAAGTAGTTGCCTTCCATGTGCCCGATGGGAATCTTCAGCACCTCGCCCGTCTTGAGCGTCTGAGTGAACGGCGTATCCACCGTCTCTGTCCGCAGATATACCTGCTTGCAGATATATTTCAGCCCTGCGTTGCGCATCAGCGCGCCGGGCAGCAATCCTGCCTCGCACAATATCTGGAAGCCGTTGCAGATGCCCAGCACCAGCCCGCCATCGGCGGCAAACTTCTTCACCGACTGCATCACCGGAGAAAACCGCGCAATCGCGCCAGTACGCAGATAATCGCCGTACGCAAATCCACCCGGAACCAGGATCGCATCGCAGTTTTCAAGGCTGGTGGAGTCGTGCCACAGGAACGTAACCGGCTGTTCCGCCAGCTCCGCGATTACGTGGTGGGTGTCGTGGTCGCAATTCGATCCCGGAAAAACCAGCACGCCGAATTTCATACCTTTAGGCTAGCAGAATTCGACGGCTTCCAAGGCTCCCCCTGTTAACCAGGAAGGGAAGCAGCTGACCGCAAATTTCCTGCATAAACTTCGCTTCTGCCTGCAAACTTCCGCACTTCGCCTGCAAACCGCTGGTCCCTTCGTGTCACATCCGCGACATTGAAGAGTATGCAAGTCAATCCAACATCGACGGACTCCTCATCGAAGGGAGATATGCAATGAAGCGGATAGCCGGTCTCATACTCATGGCCCTTACAGTGTCGATATCTGGTTTTGCGCGGAATACAGATTCGGCTCAGATTCACTTCGCAACATCCACGCGGGTGGGATCGAACAATCTTCCCGCTGGAGATTACAAACTCACGTGGACAGATTCAGGTTCGGATGCCCAGGTCAGTTTTGCGCAGGGCAAGAAAGTAGTCGCCACAGTACCCGCAAAATTAGCTGCTGCCGAAAACGATTGGAGATCCAACGGCGAAATCGACACCGTGCAGGAAGGTAGCACCACCGTTCTTGAAGAGATACATCTGGCGCATCTCAATCTTTCGTTCAGCCACGATACTGTGGCCCAGCGCTAAGCTGCTGAACACAACCTCCTCGGGCATGGAATCTCCCCACCGGAATCTGTGCCCGTTTATTTCGACGCGCTTCGCAAGTGTTCGTTCTCTCTTTCCAGAATCTCGAGACGGCGGCGCATAGGCTCCAGAAGCTCAGTCAGTTCTTCCTGTGTGTAGCGTGGGGTAATGTGCTGGGGACAGTTCCAGTCGAACGCTTCGATATGAATCAGCAGAACGCGTTCCGCGGGTGTTTTCTCCTCCGGGGGCAGCAATTCCCCCATGAGCTTCCTCGCGACCTCATCGTCTTCGTGAACCTCCGCGCGCCCCAGTATTTTAAGCCTTTGCTGTCCCGGATAGTCCATCAGGAACAGAGCAACTCGACCGTCGTGCTGCAGATTCCCCAGACTGACATATTGCTTGTTGCCCCGCAGGTCGACGAACCCCAGCGTCCGATCGTCCAGCACGTGAAGAAACCCCTTTGATCCGCCGCGGTATTGGATATACGGCCAGCCGCTTTCGCTCACCGATCCCATGTAAAAGCCATCGCGCTCCTGGATGAATTCGCGCTCATACGGCCCGAGCTGATCGCCTGAATTGCCCGACTGCTCCATGCGTTCGTAGAGATGCCGGCTGGCATGTTTTTTCTGCTGTTCTTTCACCAGAGGAGTAAACGCGAGTTCGGCAAAGCGTCGGCCCATGTGTATGTCTTCTCCCGTTCTTACGGATTATCGGATACGCCGCTCGGATTCAGCGATAGGCGCATCGTTGATGCTGGCCACGCGCCGCCGCATCAATCCCTCTTCGTCAAACTCCCACAGTTCGTTGCCATAGGAGCGATACCATTGCCCTGAATCGTCATGCCACTCATATTCAAAGGTGACTGCGATACGGTTTTCATTCCACGTCCAGAGCGTCTTCTTCAGGCGGTAATCAAGCTCCTTTGACCATTTCCGCCGCAGGAATGCTTTGATCTCTTCGCGCCCATGCAGAAACTCAACTCGATTGCGCCACTCCGAATCGGGCGTATACGCGAGCGCAACCCTTTCAGGATCGCGAGTGTTCCAGGCATCCTGAGCTGCCTGCACCTTCAGCTTGGCTGTCTCGGCAGTGAATGGCGGCTTGAGGATAGTAGCAGCGGACGACATGGTCTTCTCCTCCTTCAGCATGTTTTGAGACTGGGTATCCACGAGAAACTTCTCAGACATAGAATCGCGTCCAAAGAATATGCCTGCCTTTGACCTCCGCACCAGCGTTCGCACAGCCGGCGCCAGCGCCCGCACTGCAGGAACCGCCCTCGTCAACTGGTGGCGCGCCGCTTCCATTGAAGCTCTTTGCGTCGCTCTGCTCTGGTGGCTGGGCCTGGCGCTCCTTGGCGTGCCCCTCGCTCCACTCTGGGCCCTTATTGGCGGCCTCATGACCTTCGTCCCTAACTTCGGAGGCGCCATCACCCTGATCTTCCCCGTTTTGATCATCCTCTTCAGCGGACACGACGAGTACCGCCTCGGCCTTGTCCTGGGCCTTTACGCGGCGATCGTCATCACTGACCAGCTCCTCATCCAGCCCGTAATCCTCAAGCGTGTCACCCGCGTGCCCATCTGGGCCTCCATCTTCGTGCCCATCCTGCTTGGAATTCTTATCCCCTTCTGGGGAGTCCTGCTCGGGCCGCCGCTTCTAGCCGTTATATACGCCTTCCGCAAACCCAAAATCGCCACGCGCCCATTGCCACGCCCGCAGCTTCCCGGATAAAGGCCTGAGCTACGGCCCCTTCATGTTCATCTGCGCCCGTCGGAACGCCGAGTCCTGCACATGCACCGACCCCTGAAACGGCCTGTCGATATCCGCGATGGCTACCAGCACCAGCCCAATCAGGAGCGAAAAAGCAAATACCTGCATCCCGTGCAGCAACGCGTTTTCCGCCCCGAACATGCAGCTCGACATAATCGTGACCATGCCGCCGATAATCAGAACGAACCACAGCACATCAGGCAGGCGGGACGCGCATTGCAGCCGCCGGATGTGGCGGTGTTCCGCCATCGCGCTCAGTTCATAAAGTGCGTGATCTTCCGCCGTGAGCTCTGTGGGCGAAGCCGACTTCACCGACATAAGAATGCGCCACATCCGCTGGTTTATCGGTTGGCTTTCATATTCCCCATCCTGATTGCGGGCCATGGCTGGCCAGTCGTCGTTGACGACCGCATCGGCATACCTGCGCGCTGACTCTTTAAGCTCGTCCCGCTGTTGTGCGGGCAG
>DATAQX010000128.1:0-3426 GCA_036264455.1 Silvibacterium sp.
TCTTGCCTGGATGCTCACCAAACCCGAGGTCTCCGCTCCCATCATCGGGGCCAGCAAGATGCACCACCTCGAAGACGCTCTGAAAGCTCTCGATCTGCACCTCGACGCGGACGAGATCAAGGCCCTCGAAGAGCCCTACGAACCGCATCCGGTGCTGGGGCACAACTAGAAGCAGGGATTAGCCATTAAGGATTAGGGATTAGCAAAAGCGCCCTGTATGGCATGCTCACGGCTAATGGCTAATTCCTAATCGCTAATCCCTGCTTTTACCCCTCCGGCTCGAGAATCTGCAGATCGAACGGCTTCTCCAGCAGGGACCTCATCTCGCCGATTCTGGTCAGCGCCCGTTGCAGCGCGGACACAGCGCAGGGTTCCACCGTCACCACAAACGGCAGGTTGTTTTTCTCGTATCCAGGTTTCTGGAAGATGGCGTGGATGTTGATTCCCTGCTCAGCCAGCGCCAGCGCGATCTCGGCAATAATGCCCGGCTGGTCGCTGACCACGAAACGGATCGAGTGCCGCAGCAGGAATTCGCCCCCGATTGCCGTCTTCTTACTGGGCAGATCCACTGCGCGCGAACCATGGGCAATGCCGATCACATCCGAGACCACGGCCACTGCCGTCGGATGTCCGCCCGCGCCGTGGCCGGAAAACACCACATCGCCGCCGTAGCGCCCGCCCACCAGCACCGTGTTCTCCGTTCCGTGCGACCAGGCCAGCGGAGAGGCTTTCGGCACCAGCATGGGACCCACGCTGGCCAGCACATCCTGTCCGCGCAGCTCGGCCCGTGCAATCTGCCGGATCGTGCAGCCCAGCTCACGGGCATACTCAAAATCAATGGCGCTCACTTCGCGAATCGACCGGCAGGGAATCTCCTCCGGGTCGATATCTGCCCGCAGCGCCAGCCGCGACAGGATCACCAGCTTGGCCCGCGCATCATATCCATCGACATCCTCGGTGGGATCGGCCTCGGCGTATCCGTGACCCTGCGCTTCCTTCAGCACATCGGCAAATTCCGCGCCTTCTTCCATCTTGCTAAGAATGAAGTTGCACGTCCCGTTCAGGATGCCCTCGATACGCGTCACCTGATCTCCGGCAAGTCCCTGCTGCAAACCCGGAATGACAGGAATGCCGCCCGCAACCGCCGCGCCATAGCGCAGGTGAACGCCCTTCGACCGCGCCAGTTTCTCAAGCTCGATCCCGTGCAGCGCAATCAGCTTTTTGTTCGCTGTCACCACCGACTTTCCTGCTTCGAGCGCACGCCGCACCCAGCTTCCAGCGGGATCGAGCCCGCCGGCAAGCTCCAGTACGACATCTGCATCTGACTCCAGAACCGTCTCGAAATCCTCCGTCCAATGGACTGAGGCCGGCACCCAGTCCGCCAGCTTGCGCGCGACGTTGCGGTTGTAGATGTGGGTCAGCTCAATGCCCTGAGGCTTCAGGTCAGATAGAATCCGCGCGACAGAGCTGCCTACGGTTCCAAAACCAAGGATGGCCACCTTCAAATTCGACACAGACACGCTTCTTACTCCGCCTGATGCGGCGTTGGCCGCTTTTAAGATTTGTGAATGTCCCTATGGTACCGGAGGCGACCCAATAAAATTCACCCCGTCCTTATCGTGCCGCCGTCTGCGCCGAAACTTCGTCCGCGCGATGGGCCAGCGGAATCCGCAATTCCGCTTCGCAGCCATGGCCCTCTGCGCAATTTTTCAATTCAAGCGTTCCGCCATGCGCCTCGGCGATCTGCCGCGCCAGCACCAGACCCACGCCGCTCCCGCTCTTCTTGGTTGTATAAAACGGCACGAAAAGATTCGCCGGATTGGTCAGTCCCGGCCCATTGTCCTTGATCACAATCGAAAGAAACTCGCCCTGCAGCTCAGTGCGCATAGTGACCGCCGGCTCTTCATAAGGCAGTCGGGCCGCGACTGCATCTTCGCGTGCGCTCAGTGCCGCTTCCACTCCATTGCGCACCAGGTTGATGAGCAACTGCTCCATCTGGTCCGCATCCACAAACACGTCCACCTGGGGAGTCGCGGCCAGCATAATCTCCATCCGCGTCTCCAGGCTGGCCACGCGCTCCAGCAGCGGCCCCACCGGCACCCGACGCCTTGCCGGAGCCGGCAGCTGCGCAAGCTGTCGATAGGCCTGCACGAACCGGTTCAACGATTCGGCCCGGCTCTCGATCACTCCCAGCCCACGGTCAAAATCCGGAAGAAAGCCATTGCCCTCGGCATTGGCTCCAGTACCGCTCTGGGGCAGGCGCGACCGCAGACTGCCGGCGATCGACTTGATCGGCGCCAGCGAGTTGCTGATCTCGTGTCCCAGCACCCGGATCAGCCGCCGCCACGCAATCCGTTCCTCTTCCCGCAGTGCGCTGCTTACGTCGGAAAGCAGCAGCAGCGTATGCGGCATGCCGCGCTGGCGGAAGTCGCTGCGCCGGACCATCCATCGCGAAGGCGTCCGTGCCGACTGGCTCTGCAAATCCAGCAGGATCACGCCCTCATCCGGCTGATCCAACAACATCTCCAGCTTCAATTCCTTCGCTGTTCGGCCGAGATCACGCGCTGCGTTCAACGCAAACACCCGCTCCGCCGCCGGATTCAGCAGCCGCAAGACCTTTCCCTGATCGAAGGCCAGAACCGGCGCGTCCAGTTCCGCAATCACGCGCCGGAAGAGGGCAACGGCTTCCAGGGCGCCCAATCGCTGCGACTGGTACATGTCAGCAAGAGCATTGATTTCGATAGCCAGATCACCGAAGGGATCGTCGCGTTTCGCTCCGCGCGCGCGAAAGGAATAGTCCTCTTCGCGCAGCGCCGCAACCACGTTGGCCAGAGTTTGCAGCGGACGAATCACCTGGTCCATAAAAGTGGCGATGGCCAGCAGAAGAACCAGGCCAGCGATGGTGAGAATGCTGACGATCGCCGCGGTGGAGAAGTGCACCATCCACAGCAGTACCGCCAGAAGGCCCATGGTAGGCACACAGAGCAGTGCGCTGAATATCCGGAGCTTCGCCTCAAACGAAAGCCGCCCGGTATCCAGCCTGGCATTTTTTTGGTTTCGGGTGGATGCCATAGGGCATGTTATCCAACCAGGGGCAGCAGCGCCGGGTGTGGATTTTTCTCCAGTTCGAGAAGTGACGAGCGAACTGTATCGGGCATACCGGAGCGAGGAGCGACAAAGAATTGGAGGAAATCCGCCCCGGCGCTGCCGTCCCTGATTGGATGAGATGCCCTATATGCCATATTTCTCCATCCGCCGATACAGCGCCCCGCGGCTCAGGCCGAGGGCTTCTGCCGCCTGGCTCACGTTCCCGTTGGAACGCGACAAGGCTTTGCGGATGAGAATACTCTCTACAGCTTCCAGGCTCATCTCCTCGAGCCCCTGGCCCGATCCCTGACCGGAGATGCGAGCCACACTCAAGCCAAG
>DATAQX010000177.1:0-3026 GCA_036264455.1 Silvibacterium sp.
ATCATGAAAGAGCGGCGCACTGGCCTCGGCTCCAAAATGAAAGGCATGATCGGGCGAATCCATGACTACGGCGATGGTGATAGCAGGATTATTCACTGGGGCGAAGCCCACGAACGAGGCGACAAAGTTTGTCTTGGAATAGGTGTGCGTCCGCGGATCGATCTTCTGCGCGGTTCCGGTCTTGCCCCCCGCACTGTAGCCATTGAGCTGCGCTACACCGCGGCCTGTTCCATAGAGTATGACGCCTTCCATCATCTTGCGCATCTGGGCGGCGGTGAGTGTCGAAATTACGCGGTGCGCTCCATCCGGCAACGGGTTCGGCAAGTCGGTTCCAGGTCGAAAGACGACGGGCTGCAGTTTTCCGTCAGCCCTGGTCTGATCTGTGCTTTCCAGAAGGATGTGCGGAGGCAGATACATACCGCCGTTCGCGATGGTTGAAGCCATGGTGACGAGCTGGATCGGCGTGACGGCGATTTCCTGTCCCATAGGGATGGAGCCGATCGTCGTCGGGTTCCACCGGCGCGGGGGCTTCAGCAGTCCGCGCGTCTCTGCCGGAAGTTCGATTCCGCTGCGCTCGCCAAATCCGTAACCGTGAATGTACTTATAGAAGCGGTCGGGTCCCATGCGCTGCGCCAATTTGATGGCACCCACATCGCTCGACTCTTCAAGCGCCTTTGCCACTGTGATCACGCCGAAATGGTGACCCGGCGCATCATGTACAGTTCGCCCGGCGACAACGATCGTGCCTCCCTGGCAGTCGACCATGCTATCTGGAGTGGCAACATGCTCTTCCAGCGCCGCGGAGTAGGTGACCAGCTTGAAGGTTGAGCCCGGCTCGTAGACATCGCTTACCGCGTGATCGCGCAGCAGATTCGTCGTGGCGTGGCGAAAGTCATTTGGATCGAAAGTTGGACGTATCGCCAGAGCCAGAATCTGCCCGGTGTGCGGATCCTGCACCACCACCGTTCCAATCTGCGCCTTTACCCGCTCCATGTTGCGGTCGAGCGCCTGCTCGGCCATGAACTGAATATTCTCATCGATGCTGAGGACAAGGTTTTCACCCGGAAGCGGCTCGCGCTCTTCGCTGCCCAGCACGTGCCTGCGTGCATCAAGCGCCGTCAGCATGCGGCCCGGCGTGCCATGCAGGTCTTCGTCGAAGTTCTGTTCCAGCCCGCCCAGCCCGTTGTCGTCGATGCCGACATAACCGAGGACCTGCGCGGCAATCTTGTTATCGGGATAAAAGCGCTTGAATTCTTTTTGAACGTAGACGCCCTTCAGGTTCAGGGCTTTTACTTTGTCGATGATCGCTGCGTCCTGCTTGCGCGCGATCCATACGAAATTCTTCGAAGCATTCAGGCGCGCCAGGATCTGCTGCTGGGATGTGAAGCTGTCGGTTGGATCGGTATGAACGACTTTCGCGAGCGCCGCTGCGGTCTGGGTCCGGTCGTCGCCGATTTCCGTCGGTACCGCGTAGATCGAATCCACCAGCACCGTCATGGCCAGCTCGTGCAGATTGCGATCGTAGAGAACGCCGCGGCGCGGAGCCACTTCAAAGCCGCGCTGTTGCTGCTTTGCGGCGCGCTCTACAAATTCCTCATGACGAATGATTTGCAGCCACGCCAGGCGACCGCAAATCAACACCGCCCAGAAGAGAAAAAAGATAAGGATGTTAAGCACGCGCAGACGGCGCATAGGCGTGACCACGCCGGCCTTCGAAACGGATGCGGGGGACACCGATGCCGGAATTGCGGGAGAAAACGAAAGACTATTCACTGCGGCAACGAGCTCCCTCCCGAAAAGATCAGAGACTAACGGATAGCCGGAAGCATGGGCGTGGCCTCGGCCAGCACCGGAGCATTCGGATCGACAGCTGCATCGGGGCGAACAACCTGGCCTGGCCGGGGAGCCGACAACCCAAGCCGACGGGCCATATGATCGATACGCGCAGGATCGCCGAGTTGCGCCTCGGTGAGTCGAAGCTGGCGATTCTGTTCCTCCAGCTGCTGAAACTGCTGCTTCTCCGACTCGATGCGATAACCGTACTCGATGGCGCTCAGATGCTGCCATCCATACATCATGATGAGACCGAAAAGCAGCGCCATGGCGCAGGCGAAGGTGCGCATTTCCTTCACGCGCTGTGGGTCGGCGGCCTTCACCAGCCGCGAGTTGTCGAAACGCTTGACGAAGAAGACTTCGGGTGTGGGTCCACGCCGTGCGCGCTGCTGCGCCGCGAGCAGCGCAAGGTTGCGCTCCATGATCCGGTCATATCTGCTACGGCCTGTTTCCATACCGGGTTGCGCCGCTATTGCCTGTGTCGCCATACTGTCTTCTCCCTTACCGCTACTGCTGCTCCACAACTTCTGCTTTCCCTCTACGACCGGGCCTGGGCCGCTGATTACAGGAGGGAAGATTACGAGGTTCGTCTTGATTTACTTTCGCCATTTGCTACGGTGGGACGACCCCGGCCCGATGTTTTAACTGCAGGGATTAGGGATTAGCGATTGAATGGTTCTTTCCTAATCCCTAATGGCTAATCCCTAATCCCTGCCTTTCTCTCCGCCGCCCTCAGCTTCGCGCTTCGTGCCCGCGGATTGCGATCCGTCTCCTCTGCTTCGGCCGTCACCGGCTTCCGCGTCAATACTTCGTAAATCCCCTGTTGCGCGCCTGTGCGCAACGCATCTTTTGCCAGCCGGTCTTCAAGAGAGTGGAAACTGATCACAACCAGTCTCCCTCCGGGCTTCAGCAGCCCCGGTGCTGCTTTAAGCAGCGCCTCGATCTCGTCCAGCTCGGCATTCACATAAATTCGAAGAGCCTGAAAGGTCCGCGTCGCCGGATGAATCCTCTCGGATTTCATCGCCGGGGCCGCGGCCGCTACGATTCTGGCCAGTTGTGCCGTCGTCGTAATCGGCCGGGCCCTGACAATGGCTCTGGCGATTCTCCGCGACCTCCTTTCCTCTCCGAATTCGTAAATCAGGTCGGCGAGCTCTTTTTCGCCGGCCTGGTTTACCACTTGTGCGGCGGTCGCG
>DATAQX010000208.1:0-13103 GCA_036264455.1 Silvibacterium sp.
CATGGTGAACAGCGATCCCACGCGCTCTGCGCCGTTTGACGCATAGCTCTGCGTCCGCACTGCCGAGACGTCACCCGATCGCGCATCTGCGGACAACAACAGAAAACCATTTGCCGAGAACGCCAGAGCATCCGGGCCGCTGCCTACGCGTATCGAGTCGGGAAGCAGCTTGCCGTCGTCAATCGAATACACCCCGATCGAATCCGCATTGAAGTTACTGATCCACAGAAATGCATTGTCCGCGCTCACAATCCCGTGCGAAGGATGCGCGCCCACCAAGTACGCCCCGCCAACCTCATTCGTCCCGGTTGCGATTTCAGAAATTGAGTCGCTGTCGAAGTTCAACACAAAAATCTCGCCTCCATCGGGTTTCAGCGCCAGAAAGACCGGTGTCTTACCCACATCCAGAAAACTCAACAGCCGGTCTGCATGTTCGCTTTCGATCGGACTGGAAGGGCGAGCGAGTCCAATCGACATCACCTGGTGGCCCCCCGAGCAGGCAATAAAAGCCTTCGACGAATCGGGCAGAATCACCGCGTGCGTCGCCTGCGAACAGCCCGAAAACACCGCTCGCACTTTGAAGGTCGCGGGATCGATCACCGAAACGCTGCCGCTCATGCGGTTGGTGACAACCAGACTTCCGCCGTCGGGTGAAATCCTTGCCAGACCGGGAGCCTCGCCCACTCCAATCGCACCGATCTCGCGCCGTTTGTCGAGATCGATCACCGAAACATTGTTCGAGCCGGAATTGGCGACATAAGCGCGGCGGCCCGTCGTGTCTACATCGATGAAATACGGCTTGCGATGCACCGGAATCATCGCCACTACCCGATTCTTCTCCGCATCGATCACACTTACGCTGCCACTGCCTGTGTTGACGACGTATACCTCATTCCGCGCGGGATTCACTGCGACGCCTGTCGGCTCTGAGCCTACCGCCAGTACTTGATCCTGTCGTAGATTCACCAGGTCCAGAACCGTAACCGTATTGCTGCCGCCATTCGTAACGTAGGCGAACTCGCGATAGTCGGCGGGATACTCCGGATAATGCTGGCGTCGGCAACCAGCCAGAAGCAGCGGCAGCAAGCACGCAACAGAAAGGCATCGCAAACGCAGGCGCCCCCCTGTCTTCATAATCAGACCGTTCTTCATGGTCGACTTAGTGTGCGGCAGATGCTGCTCCGGCAGCCTCAGTGATCTCAATTCCTCGAGGAACGTTGCGGCGCAGCACATTCGCGATCTGGCCAGCCTCGTCCATCAACTGCGCGAACTGTTCGGGATAGATCGACTGCGCACCGTCGGAAAGAGCCTTGTCCGGCTGGTGATGCACCTCTACGAGGATTCCATCCGCCCCCACTGCAACCGCCGCTCGTGCCAACGGGATAACCTTGTTCCGCTTGCCCGTTCCGTGGCTTGGATCCACCAGAATGGGCAGATGGCTCAACCGCTGTACTGCGGGCACGATGCTCAGATCGAGGGTGTTCCGCGTGTGATCTGCGAAGGTCCGCACACCGCGCTCGCACAGAATCACCTGGTAGTTGCCCTCGCTCATCACGTACTCGGCAGCCATGAGAAATTCTTCCAGTGTCGCCGACATGCCGCGCTTTACCAGCACCGGCTTGCGCTTGCGCCCCGCGGCCCGAAGCAGGGAATAGTTCTGCATATTGCGCGCGCCAATCTGGATCACGTCCGCATAATCGTTCACCAGCTCCAGCGCCTCGTTGTCGATCGCTTCCGTTACAATCCGCAGCCCAAAGCGTTCGCGGATCTCCGCCATGATCTTCAGCGCCTCTTCACCCAGTCCTTGAAAGGCATAAGGGGAAGTTCTTGGTTTATAAGCGCCTCCGCGGAAGAACTGTGCTCCCGCTGCCGCCACCTTCTCGGCCACGGCAAACGCCTGTTCGCGAGTCTCAATCGAACACGGCCCCGCGATCATTGCCAGGTCGCGCCCGCCAATGGTGGCGTTCGTTCCCGGAAAGCGGATGATTGTGTCTTCTTCCTTTACATCGCGGCTCACTAGCTTATAGGGCTTGGAAACCGGGATGACTTCCGCAACGCCCGATAGCTCCTCCAGGTTGCCCTGGTCGATCTGCCCCTGGTTTCCGGTGATCCCAATCGCCGTGCGCTGCGCGCCGGGCATCGGATGCGCCCGGAATCCCAATTCTTTAATGTGTTCGCAGACTGTCTGAATCTCTTCCTGTGTCGCCTGCGCCTTCATTACTACAAGCATTTGCCTGCCGACCTTTCTTTCCCGCCAAAATCCGTAACCCTTAGTCTACCCACTGGTTCGAGAAGCAGGCAATCACAAGCAGACCAAGGCGGACTCTCTTGATTCAATAGCTTCTGAGAACCGGGCTCCACTACGCATCGAGCTCACGTTGATGGTGAGTCCATGATTCGCCTACCAGCCCAATCGCGATTCGCGTTCTTACCGGCTCGAGAACACAAACTGATTCCCGTCGGGATCCTTGAAGATTCCCATAGTTCCCCACGATTCCTTCCTTGGTTCGGCCGCCAGTTCCACGCCCTTCGATTGCATTACTTTCGCCGTGGCGAAGACGTCGTCGCACCAGAACGTCATCGGCTGAAAGCCGCCAATGCGGTTCTCATGCCCCTGCGGAGTGAACAGCGCAATGTTCGTATCCGAGCCGGGAATGAGCAACTCAATCCAACGCTGACCCTCCCCGAACGGTTGATCGGTCGCAACTTTGAATCCCATCCTTTCCGTGTAGAACTTCAGCGAGACATCCTGGTTGCTGACCGGGATGCTGACAATTTTTACGCCGCGAATCATTGTGAACCTCCAGTCCTGACTCCACCGAACATAGCCCGCAAGTTCCGGCAACGCAATCAGGTAGTGGCTGCTATACTTTTGATCGGTATAGCAATGCTCAGTTTCGACGAATACGTCACCGACGTGCTGATGCGCGACCTTGTCGGCCACGACCGCAGGCCAGTCAGCTTCCTCATTTATCTGTGGATTGCCGCCGAGCAGCAGCGCCGCGGCCGCACCGTCCAGATCAGCTATCAGGACCTCGCTGAGTCGATCGGCGTCTCCAAAAGCTCCGCGCAGGCTTCGGTGGGATTGCTCGTGCAGCGCAAGTTGCTGGCCGTCACCAGAACCTCAGTCACCGCGACGCCCAGCTATACCGCCCAGACTCCCTGGAACACTAATCGGAAACCTGAACGCAAACCCTCGCGCTAGAACGGCGTGCTATTTCCCGCCGCTTTCCTGGCGATGCAACTCGTCGAGAAACGCCCGTTCCCGATCAGCCACATAGGCCTTGTATCCAGCCGGATCGACAAACGGATTGGCTCCTCCATTTTTGATCCTCGCGTACTTCGCCTGCATCTCGTAATAACTCCCGTGCGCTCCCAGAAACACATCGCAGGGCAGCGCCTTCAGCACGCGAAACGTCTGTTCATAATCCTGCGCAATTTGCGGATACGATTTGTTGTTCACCAGCTTGTACCCTGGATTCACGTTTGGACTGCCCACAATCACCACGTTGTAGATGTTGTGATTGCCGTTAACTTTCAGCGTCCAGGTCGTACATCCCTTGGTATGCCCCGGCGTCTTGTGCGCCACCAGCACCACGCCGCCCAGCCGCACCTCATCTCCATCGTGCAGCACGCGATCTACTTTGGCCGGCGAAAAATACATGTCGGCGGACTTCCCATACTGAAAGTCGCTCTTCCCGCCGTCCTCGACCACCGGAACGTCCGCATCCATCACCATGTACTTCGCATGCGTCAGTTGCTTGATTCGCGCGCTGCCCGCGTCATGATCGAAATGCGCATGGCTGATCAGAAGAATCTTGATATCGCTGAACCGGAAGCCTAATTGCTCCACACTTTTCCGAATCAATGCCGGCGAACTCGTCAGGCTGCTGTTGATCAGGATGAGCCCTTGTGGCGTCGTAATCAGATACGAAGCCAGGTCTTTGCTGCCCACGTAGTACACATTGCCAATCACGCGGTGTGGAGGAAACGGCTGCGTCCATTCCGGGTTCGTTTGGGCGCAGAGGCTGCCTGTGACCGCGAAAAAAAGAATCAAAATGCGAAGGAACATATGCAGAGTATCCTACCCGATCGGGTCGAGATTCCATCCTCCAACGTTGAAGTGTTGATGAAGTCAGCGCCAGGCGGGATCAACAGACTAAACACAGACGCGGAGCTCTACGGCGAACAAACGGCGCTTTACAAGCAGGCAACGCAGGCGCGATGCTTAGGAAGCGGTGAAGACAGAGATCAGCGTATCAAAGGAAGACTACCTCAAGGCCGTTCTCGAAGCGGAGAGTGAGGGGCAGACCGTTATCTCGGCGACTCTGGCGCATTGGCTGGGTGTATCGCCTCCCGCGGTGTCGATGGCCATTCGCCGGCTGAAGCGGGACGGCTACGTAGAGGTGAAAGCCGATGGCGTGGTGCGGTTGACGCCCAAAGGCAAGCAGACCGCTCACAGGACCGCGCTCCGGCATCATTTGATCGAACGCATGCTCTCGGAGATGTTTGGCATGCCTTGGTATGAAGTTCACGATGAGGCCGAGCGGTTGGAGCATGCAGTATCGCCCGCATTTGAGGCGCGTCTGCTCGAAAAGCTCGGCGAACAGGGCATGTGTCCGCACGGAAATGCGGTACTGCCGGAGAGTCCTGCCAGGCGCGCAAAGCGTGGATTGCGGACGCTTGCGGAGAGCCCTGAGGATGCCGAGTACACGGTTGCAAGCCTGTATGAGCGCGATCCCAGGCTGCTGCGTTTCCTGCATGAGACCGGGATCGAGCCGGGAGGCCCGGTCCGGGTACTCAAAAAGAACTACGACCAGACATTGGCGATTGAAACACCAACTGGATCGTTCACACTGGGAGCGCCGGCGGCGGAAAAAATCTGGGTAAAACCGCGACAGAACGGGGCGGGCGGTACGCGGCGGCAGAGCTGAGAAAGGCATCTTGCGCTCCTCTCTATCTCCAACCGGCTTCTCCACCTTATGATGGATATTTTTCTCCCCCGCCCCGTATGTAGTATTCGGACAAGAATGCGAATCTTCCGCCGTCTAGCTCTGAGAAATACAGTACTGACCAGTGGAGTACTGGGATCTGCGCTGCTCTTCGCCACGGCTACCGGCTTTGCGCTCGACCCGCATCAGAGCCTGCGGCACTACGGCTACCAGTCTTGGCAGACCGATAACGGGTTGCCGCAGAATACTGTCCATGCGGTGCTGCAAACACAGGATGGTTATATCTGGCTCGCGACCGAAGCCGGCCTTGTGCGCTTCGATTCGGTGAACTTCAGGGTCTTCGCTCACAAGGACACGCCGCAACTTGGCAGCGATCTTATCTACAGCCTTCTGGAAGACAAGTCGGGCACGCTTTGGATCGGCACATCGAGCGGCGTGACGCGTTATCGCGATAAGGCTTTTCAAGCCTTCGCAGAAGCGGATGGGTTGCAGACCAGTGCTGTGTGGTCGCTTCACGAAGATCGCAGCGGCGCGATCTGGGCGCTTACCGCGAGCGGCCTCGCCCGCTACGATGGTCAGCGCTTTCGCAGCGTGGCCGGGATTCCGCCACTGAGCGAGACGAGTCAAATGCTTGATGCCGCAGATGGTTCGCTGTGGCTGGGTACTGTGGAAGGGTTATTCCATACAGCGCAAGGCGATCCACTCCAATTCAACCCGGTAGGACCACCTGCTGAGATTCAGGCCATCGCGTTGGACCGCAGCGGCCGCGTATGGGCAGGGATGCAGAGCGGCCTTGAAATCTGTACAGCTGGCCAATGCGATCCGTTCAATCTCAGCGGCGAATCGTCTGCGGCAAGAAATGTAGCCGCGCTCGCAGCGGATGCGACGGGTGCCATGTGGATCGGAACAGGCGCTGGCCTGCTCCGCTATGATGGCGCACGGTTAATTGCATACATGGCGCGCGAGGGGCTGCCCTCGGAGCTTGTGCATTTGCTGGTCTGCGATCGCGAGGGCGCGATGTGGGTGGGAACCGGCGCTGGCATTGCCCGCGTGGCAGGTGGAAAGATTGAAGCTTTCACGCCGAAGGAAGGGTTCTCGAGCAACGTGGTGCTTTCGGTTCTCGAAGATCGCGAGGGCAATCTCTGGCTGGGAACGGAGTCGGGCGGCGTGGATATTCTGCGCGACCGCACCTTCACAACATACACGGCGCAGGACGGCATCTCGGATGACCACATTCGTTCCGTATACCAGGATCGTGCGGGTACGGTATGGCTGGGCACCAGCGGCGGCGGTCTGGATCGCAGAGACAAAGACGGATTCACGTCGCTGACAACCACTGATGGCCTTTCCAGCAACGTCGTTCTCTCGATTGCCAGCGCGCCCAACGGCGATCTGTGGTTGGGCACTCCTGACGGGCTGAATCGCGTGCACGGGGGCAAGGTGACGGTCTTCACCTCCGCAGATGGCCTGGCGGATGACTTCGTGCGTTCCCTGTATTTCGACGCCCAGGGTTCGTTGTGGATTGGAACGCGGCGAGGGCTTTCGCAGCTGAAGGATGGAAAATTCACGACCTACTCCGCGCTGGATGGTCTGGGCAGTGATCTGGTGGGGTCAATCCTGCAATCGCGAGACGGAACGCTGTGGATCAGCACGCTGGGCGGCCTGACGCATTTAGACCATGGGCAATTCAGAAACTTCGCGGAGAAGGATGGTCTTTCAAACCACACCGTCACGGCATTGCATGAAGACGCCGATGGAACTCTCTGGATTGGCACTAATGGAGGAGGCCTCAATCGCTGGCGTCAAGGCGTTTTCAAAGCAGTCTCATTGAAAGACACGGCTCTGCCGGAGACTATCTACAGCATTCTGGAAGATAACGGCGGCAATCTGTGGATGAGTTCCAACCAGGGAATTTTTCGCGCTAATCGCAACGAGCTGGATCGCTACGTGGATGGTACGGCCTCAACGGTTGCAGTCACCGCATACGGTGTGGCGGATGGCATGAAGGTTAACGAGGCAAGCAGCGGCGGTCATCCCGCGGCGTGGAGACTGGAGAACGGCGAGCTATGGTTCGCGACACTGAAGGGCGCGGCTACGGTAGATCCCGCGCACCTGGCGACGAATCGTGTGCCGCCGCTGGTGAGCATTGAGCAGATCAGCGTCGACGACAGACCTCAAATTGTAAGTGACACGGTTGCGATTAAGCCGGGAGGCAGGCGATTCGCATTTGAATATGCAGCGCTCAGCTTCGCCGCCCCGCAAAAGGTACGCTTCAAGTACAGGCTTGATGGTTTCGATCATGCATGGGTGGACGCGGGAGCACTGCGCACGGCCTACTATACGAACCTCCCGCCCGGGCGTTACACCTTTCAGGTCCTGGCCAGCAATAACGATGGAGTCTGGAGTGCCGCGCCTGCTACGGTCGCAATCCGGCTGGAGCCGTATTTCTACCAGACGATGTGGTTTTATCTGTTGCTGGTTTTGACCGCCGCGCTGCTCTGGTACGGATGGTATCGCTGGCGGGTCCGGCAGGTGGAATCGAGATTCCATGCGGTGCTGGCGGAACGCAACCGCATCGCGCGCGAGATTCATGACACACTCGCGCAGGGCTTTGTGGCGGTATCAGTCCAATTACAGATTGTTTCGCGCGTACTCGAAAATTCAACGGACGCGGCGAAGAAGCATCTGGCGCAGGCGCAGGAACTGGTGCGCAGCGGACTGGAGGATGCACGCAAAGCAATCTGGGAGCTTCGCTCGCAGATTGCTGAAAATCAGGACCTTCCTGCTCAGCTCGTAAAGATGGCTGATCGCGTGACAACTGGAACAGAGATCAAGACGGAAGTGCGTGTGAATGGCACGTATCGTCCTCTGCCCGAGCGAGTAGAGGACGAGCTGGTCCGGATTGCGCAGGAAGCCGTCACCAATGCCGTGAGACATGCAGATCCAAATCGGGTAGAAATTCAACTGAGATTCGCCGGCAAGCGGGTTGAGTTGAGCGTTGAGGATAACGGCAGAGGGTTTTCCGGAGAGATTCCTTCGATGCGGGATGGACATTTCGGAATGGCAGGAATGAAGGAGCGCGCGCAGCAGATCGGCGGCACGCTGACAGTAAGCAGCAAAAAGGACCAGGGCACGCGTGTGTATGTTGAAGTAACAACGGATGAAAAAGAATGAGAGTGGAGGCCAATGAGCGAACCAATTCGCATTCTGGTTGTCGATGACCATACAGTTGTGAGGCAAGGCATTGTCGCGTTGCTGAATACAGTTCCGGATCTGACAGTGATCGCCGAAGCCGCCGACGGACAAGAGGCGATTGAGGTTCACCGCAAGCATCGTCCCGACGTAACGCTGATGGATCTTCGGCTGCCGAAGATAGGCGGCGCGGATGCGATTACATTGATCCGGCAGGAGTGCCCAACGGCGCGCATCATCGTGCTGACGACGTTCGATGGAGATGAGGATATCTTTCGGGCGCTGCAGGCGGGTGCCAAGGGGTATCTGTTAAAGGGCACCGATGCCGATGAGCTCACGTCTGCCATCCGTTCTGTATACGCAGGCAAGTCGAGGATTCCAGCTTTTGTCGCAGAGAAACTGGCCGAACGCATGGGCGGTCCCGCTCTGACCACGCGCGAGCTTGAAGTGCTGAAGCGAATCGTAGCCGGACGCAGTAACAAGGAAATCGCTGGCGATCTGCACATCTCCGAGGCTACGGTAAAGACCCACATCAACAGCCTGCTGAGCAAGCTGGGCGTGAGTGATCGCACACAGGCAGCGACGACGGCACTGCAACGCGGCATTGTTCATCTCGACTAAATTTTGGAGTGATTTTTTGTTGATGCGAAGATTCAGTGCAATCGCGATTTTGATTTTTTCCTGTTCACTCTTCTGCGCCGCGCAGGGTGTAAAGGGTTCCGGCTGGCGCACCGCAACCGAAGGCGAGCTGAAGAATCTGCTGCCCGCACGCGCTCCCGTGCAACAGGAGCGCATCGAGACGGAGATGCGCACCGCTTCCGGCATTACAAACGGGCATGGCAAGTTTGTTGCCGGCGTCGTGCTGATTACCGCCGGGTATTCCGCCGATGGCAAGTACTCTCATTATTTCGTGACGCAGGTCCCATTGAAGATAGGTAACTTTCAGCTGGCGCCAGGCGCCTATGTAATTGGCTGGGAACATCTGGAAGACGCGCTCAACGTGAAGTTTTATGAAGCCACTTCAGGCAAGCTGCTGGGCTCGGTTGAAGCAACATTGAATCCGGCGATAACTCGGGTAGAATCATTTCGCGTCTGGCCGCCCGGGGATCATCCACTGATGCAGATCGGGCGGTTCAGTTTCGGTTATCAGATCGGAGATTAGATTTCACGATGGCTGACCCGAAGCCGGAGAACACGAAGCAAACACAAAAGCAACACAAGCTGCTCGCTGCTCTCGAAGCCAACTGGCAAGCGGAGATGAGCGGTTATTACACCTATCGCACACTCTCAGAGCGCGACGACGACCCCCTGCGTAAAGAGACACTGCGGCACATGGCGGAAGCCGAGGCCCAGCATGCCGCGCTTTGGGAAAAGCGCATTCTTGAGCTGGGCGGCAAGCGACCTCACTATCGCGGCAAAGCTACCGGCGACGCCGATAGTCTTGCGAACCGATTAGGCGGTCAGCGGATGGCATTGCGCCGCCTGGAGATTGATGAAAGCCGCGCCATCGCTCTCTATGGCCAGCAGATCAAAGAACTGGAAGATGAGCCAAGCCTTGCTGTCCTCCGTCAGGTAATCGAGGAGGAGCGCGATCATTATTACGAGCTGAGCAGTCTCATCCGGCAGCGCTATCCGCGCAGGCCCCACGAAGCAGAAGCATCGAAACCGGAGGCTCTGCTGAACGAATTGTTAGCAAAGCGCAACGGCACCGGTAGACAGGCAGCGGGCTGGATCGGCGACGCCATCTACGGGGTAAACGACGGCCTGGGCGCAATCTTCGGCATCGTCTCGGGCGTCTCTGGAGCAACACAGGGCACCAGCAGGTACGTGCTGCTGGCCGGCATCGCGGGCATGATCGCCAGCGCGCTCTCCATGGGATCGGGCGCATATCTGGCGGCAAAGAGCGAGCGGGAGATATACGAGGCCGAGGTGGAGCGCGAACGGGAAGCCATCGAAATGAACGGACCCGAGGCGCGCGAGTTGCTGTCGCTCTACTATCAGGTGAAGGGGCTGCCGGAAGACGATGCAGACCATGTTGTCCAGCACATCGCAAAGGATAAAGAGCAGCTTTTGCGAGCCCTTTCCTCAGAGCGGCTGAAGTCCAGCGAAGAAGCTCTTCGCAATCCCGTGACTTCGGCCATTTCAGGCGCGCTGTCAACCGCGGTGGGCGCGTTTATTCCGATCATTCCATTCTTTTTTCTCAGCGGATACCCGGCGGTAATCGCTTCGGCGATCGTCTCGCTTGCGGCGCACTTCGCCGTAGGCGCGGCCAAGTCGCTCATCACTGTGCGCTCGTGGTGGGCGAGCGGTATGGAGATGACCTTAGTAGGCGCGGTCGAAGGCGTAGTGACCTATGTGATCGGTATTGGGTTGGGTAGATTGGGAGGCGTAGGCGGACAGCCATAAAACTGCTTCGGCCCACAGACGCAGCAGCAGGAATTGCCTAACAGCGCAAGGAATTTGTGATCCCGATGGCTGATTGCGATTATTCTTTGTCCTAATGGGTAAGCACGAAAGAAATCGGGGGCGCACTGCGAGGGGCATGCGGCGCGTGGACCTTAGCTACGTCGAACTTGCCTCGAGTGAAACGGCTCGCAATATCAACCGCGATATTGTGCTGGCGATGATTCGCTCGCTGCAGCCGATCTCACGCGCGGAGCTTGCGCGCCGCTCGGGGTTGCAGCGGAGCACGGTCTCTCTGATTATCGAGCAGCTTATCGAGGAAAAGTGGGTGCAGGAGGGTGCGGTTGCTCGCAGGCCGCGCGGACGGCGGCCTACGCTCCTGGGTCTGAACGAAGACCTGGTAATCATCGCGGCCGATATTCATCCCGCGCAGTCGTCGGTCGCGGTTGTAGATCTGAATGGCCGGCTGTTGTCCCGCTCGGTGATTCCGCTTAGCGCAGATCCGGCCGCCGCAGTCGGGTTGCTGATCGATTGCATTCTGAGACTGAAAGCGAACTTTCCGCGGAAATCGGTGGAAGGGATTGGGATCAGCCTTCCGGGGCGGGTGGATCCTGACACGCAGCACCTGATCTTTGCGCCGAACCTGCATTGGCCCGACTTTGACATGAAGAAGAAGATTGAGCAGGAGACAGGCCTGCATGTAGCCCTCGAAAATGCGGCCAACGCCTGTCTGCTGGCCGAGCTTTGGTTTGGCCGGATGGACGGTGTGCGAAACGCGGTGCTGGTTACCGTCTCGGAAGGCATTGGCACAGGTATTTATGCGAACGGACACTTGGTAACGGGGCAACATGGCATGGCGGGAGAGTTTGGCCATGCTCCGCTCGACCCCAACGGCCCTGTTTGCGCATGCGGGATGAAGGGCTGCTGGGAAACATTCGCCTCATGCCGTGCGGCGCTGCACTACTATGCCGATCTATCGCATCCATCGAAGGCGGTTACATATCAGCAGCTATTGAGCGCCGCGGAAGGAGGCCATCCGCATGCGGTGGAAGCGCTGGCTAAGCAGGCCTATTACATTGGGAGAGGTTTGCGGCTGATCCTGGCCGGGCTTTCGCCGGAAGTGATCCTGATTGCCGGCGATGTTACGTCTGCATGGCACCGTTTCGGACCCATCATCGAAGCTCAGATCGCTGAGCTGACACTGGCAGGATCGCCGCCGCGGGTAATGCCAACACATGAAGGCGAAGTGGCACGTCTTCGCGGCGCGGCAGCACTGGTGTTGCAGCAGCGATCGACTCTGGAGTCGAGTCACGAGCCGTCACGCAATGGGACCGCCCGGCGCCCTCCGCTTAAGGGAAAAGCGGCGAGCAGGAAGCCGCAAACTCTGCGAAAATCAAAAGCATAGATGATCTTTCTTGACCAGCGATTCGAACCGCCAGATCCGATGTGGCGAGGATTCGTCGCGGGTTTCTGTGGCATTGCCGGCAGAACACAATTGACACTGCCTATCAACGATGGCTAAAGTTTGAGACTCGTATTAAAGATGAAATTTACCGGGCAGGTCACTGGTCAGCGTGTGTACAGCCGGGCCGCGATCGCAAGCTGAGAGGTTAGAGGACATGGTGTGGAATAACGCAGGTTCTGTGCAGTCGAAGAAGGTTTCTGGGCTGGCCTTTCTGGTCATGACCTTGTGCGCTTTGAGCAGCGGCTATGGCGTATGCCAGACGGCCGCTCCCTATCAGAATCCGGCGCTGCCCGTGGAGAAGCGAGTCGATGATCTTGTTTCTCGCATGACACTCGAGGAAAAGGTTTCGCAGATGATGAATGACTCAGGCGCGATTCCGCGGCTTGGCATTCCGAAGTACGACTGGTGGAGCGAAGGGCTGCACGGCATTGCAAGGTCGGGATACGCGACCGTCTTTCCCCAGGCAATCGGCATGGCGGCAACCTGGGACGCAGATACAGTTGGACAGATTGCTGCGACGGTCTCAACAGAAGCGCGAGCCAAGTACAACCAGGCGATGCGCGACAACGTACACAGCATCTATTACGGCCTCACCATCTGGTCGCCCAACATCAACATCTTTCGCGACCCCCGCTGGGGACGTGGCCAGGAGACCTACGGCGAAGACCCGTTTCTCACTGCGCACATGGGTGTGGCCTTCGTAACCGGCATGCAGGGTGACGATCCCAAGTACTACCGGGTCATCTCCACCCCCAAGCACTACGCGGTGCATAGTGGGCCGGAGCCCACCCGCCATACCGCCGATGTCACGGTCAGCAAGCATGATGAACTCGACACGTACCTGCCCGCATTCCGCGCCACAGTCACCGAGGCCAAGGCCGGCTCCGTGATGTGCGCCTACAACAGCATCAACGGCCAGCCTGCCTGCGCCAACGACTTCCTGCTCAAAGACCAGCTCCGTGGCAAGTGGAACTTCAAAGGCTACGTCGTCTCCGACTGCGAAGCCGTGCGCAACATCTACGGCGGCCACCACTACAAGCCCACGCAAGCCGAAGCATCCGCCATCAGCCTTCAGACCGGCATGGACAATG
>DATAQX010000214.1:0-9478 GCA_036264455.1 Silvibacterium sp.
CCGGTCGAGGTACTTCGCCACCTTGCCACAGAGAAATCCCCGCGTCACCGGATGATTCGGATCGCCCTGCACCCGCGTCGCGCGCCCTGCGTCATCGATTGTCACCAGTACAGCGCAGGAGTCCGGACAGTCGTGCGAGCAGACGGTGTGAACAGTGCGGGGGGACATTCCTCGATTGTATGTCCCCGCGCGTGACGATCAAAGCGCATTCCGGCTGTGGCACACTCCTGTGAAATACTTCGATCCGGAGGGGACTCATGCGACTTCATAAATCGGCGGCGATCGGTTGTGCGATTCTGCTTTTCTGCGCTGCGGCACTGGCCCAGCCTTCCCTTGCCCAGCCTTCCAATGACAAGACTGCCATCGAGCAGGTGCTGCGCGATCAGCAGGCCGCCTGGAATCGCGGCGATGTCGACACCTTTATGCACGGCTACAAGGATGCACCCGACACGACATTTATCGGCAAAACGACGATCCGCCAGGGCTATCGCCCAATTCTGGAGCGTTACAAGACCGGTTACTCGACACGCGAAGCCATGGGCACGCTCGACTTTTCGGAGCTCTCGGTACGCATGCTCGGCCAGGATTACGCCGTGGTGACGGGCAAGTACCATCTGGCGAGAACGACCGCCGGTGGCGGGGATGCCAGCGGCATCTTCTCTCTGGTCTTCGAGCGCGAAGCCGACGGCTGGCGCATTATTCTCGATCACACCTGTTAAATCTAAGCGGAGGTTTTTCTTGAAGGCAATTTTATCGGGATTCGTGTTGTCCGTAGCTGCTCTATCAGGGCTGGCGCAGGAGGCGCGCCCACCTGCAGTCCCGCTCATCACCCACAATCCCTATTTCAGCATCTGGTCCACGGCGAACCAGCTCACCGATCAGCCCACACGCCACTGGACCGGCGCCGAACAGCCGCTCACCGGGCTCGTCCGCATTGACGGCGTGGCCTATCGCTACATGGGAGCCTATCCTCGCGAAGCCTCCCCCATGCGGCAGGATTCGCTCGAAGTGAAACCCACGCATACGGTCTATGCCTTCGAGGTGGCAGGCGTGAAGCTCGAACTCACCTTCTTCACTCCGGCCTTCCCACAGGATCTCGATCTGCTGTCGCGCCCCGTCACGTATCTCACCTGGAACGTCACCAGCACCGACGGCAAAAGCCACAAGGTGGAATTGCTCCTCGATGTCGATGGCCGAATCGCCGTGAACACCGACAATCAGCAGGAGACCTGGGGCCGTTCACAGGCCGCCGGCCTCGCCGTGCTCAACATTGGCTCACGTGATCAGCAGCCGCTCAACCGGTCGGGCGACGACCTGCGCATCGATTGGGGATATTTCCACCTGGCTGTGCCCACAGGAGAACAGGCCAGCCTGGCCGCGTCTTCGCAGGCGATCGGTGATTTTCTCAAGACTGGCAACCTGCCCGCCTCCGACGACATGGACATGCCGCAGACGCCGCGTGATCATGCTGCTCATCTCGTGGTCGCATTCCCTGTTGACGTTACGCCCGCACAAACCGCCAGCCGCCACGTCCTCGTCTCCTACACCGAGGGGTACGCCATCGAGTATCTCAATCGCAAACTGCGCCCTTATTGGCAGCGCAATGAAGAGTCCGTGCAGGCCATGCTCGCTCAAGCTGAAGCCGAATACGCGCCGCTTGAGGCGCGGGGCCGCAAATACGACGAGGAGCTCGCCGCCGATCTCGAACACGTTGGCGGCGCCGGCTACCGCCAGTTGGCAACGCTTGCCTACAGGCAGACTCTCGCCGCGCATGGTCTCGTCGCCGATCTCGACGGCAAGCCCATGCTCTTCGCCAAAGAAAATTTCTCGAATGGCGATATCGCCACCGTCGACGTCCTCTATCCCTCCGCGCCGTTCTTCCTCTTCTTCAATCCCGCACTGCTTGAAGCGCAGGTCAGGCCGGTTCTCGAATATGCCAGCCTGCCGCGCTGGAAGTTTCCTTTCGCGCCTCACGATCTCGGCCGCTATCCGCTCGCCAACGGACAGGAGTATGGCGGCGGTGAGCGTACCGAAGAGGACCAGATGCCTGTCGAGGAGAGCGGCAATCTGCTGATTCTGGGTGCAGCGCTCGGGCAGGCGCAGGGTGACTGGCACGTAGCGAAGGAGTTCTGGCCGCAGTTCACGAAATGGGCAAAGTATGTCCACGAAAAGGGTCTCGACCCGGAAAATCAGCTCTGCACCGACGACTTCGCCGGTCACCTCGCGCATAACGCGAATCTTTCCATCAAGGCCATCGAGGGGCTGGCTGCGTATGCACAGATGGCTCGCGGCCTCGGCGAAACCTCTGTCGCAGACGACTACGCGGCAGCAGCAAAACAGATGGCTACCAAGTGGGAAGAGATGGCTCGCGATGGCGATCACTACAAGCTGGCCTTCGACCGCGCTGGCACATGGAGCCAGAAGTACAACCTGGTGTGGGACCAGCTGCTCTCGCTCGATCTCTTCGCTCCAGGAGTGCGCGAAACGGAGATTGCGTTTTACCTCAAGCATCTGAATCTTTACGGATTGCCGCTCGACAACCGCGCCGATTACACCAAGCTCGATTGGGAATTGTGGACGGCTACCATGGCGAAAAATCCGTCGGACTTTGCCGCGCTGCTCGACCCGATCGTGAAGTGGACCAACGAAACCCCCACCCGCGTGCCGCTCACCGACTGGTATGACACAAAAAACGGAAAACAGATCGGTTTCCAGGCGCGAAGCGTTGTTGGAGGCGTGTACGTGAAAGCGCTCGCCAACAAGGAACTGACCGCCAAGTGGCAGGCAAGGGCCAGGCGGTGAGAGCTCAGCTGGACGGTCCCCGATTGCCGTCCGCGCCGCAACTCGCAGGAAGCAGAATCGTGAACGTGGTTCCGTGATCCTGCTCTCCGGTCATCGTTTTCAGTGTCAGAGTGCCATTGTGCTTTTCGACGAGCCCCCGGCTGACCCACAGACCGAGGCCGGTACCGAGGTCCTTCTTGGTGGTGAAAAAGGCTTCAAAGAGGTGGCCGAGATTTTCCTCGGCGATTCCCGTTCCCCGATCGGAAACGCGGACCACCACATCGCTGCCCCGTTTCTTGACTTCAACTCGAATTTCCCCCTGGGCGCTGCTGGCGTCGATCGCGTTGGTGATCAGATTGGCTACTACCTGACGAATCTCGCCCGGGACAACGCAGGCCATGGCTCCGGCTTCAATCTCTGAAATGACACGGATCTCCTTGGCCATAAAATTGCGCCGATACAGGGCCAGAACCTCTGAGGCAATCTCGCCGATATCGGACTCTTTTGGCGCCGAGTTCTCGCGATAAAAACCCAGGGTCTGACGAACAATTTGCGCTGCGCGCTGCAATTCATCCGAAGCCGTATCAAGATAGGCGCCTGTAGCTTTGTCGAGGATGGAGGACTGTTGCGCGAGATAGACGAGGTTGGTGACCGATTCCAGCGGGTTATTGATCTCATGCGCTACAGTGGCGGCCAGGCGTCCGGCTGTCGCCAGTTGTTCGGTGCGCCGCAACTTCTCCTCTGCCAGCAGCTGATCGTGGACATCCACAATCACGCCCACCCATTCCTGTACCTCGCCCGCATGATTCTTCATGGGCACGGACCGCACCATGCAGTGCCGGTAAGTCTTCGAAGCGGCATGCCACAACCGTCCGCGGAGCACATGAGGCTGTTGGGCCTCCGCCCCCTGGAGGACTTCGCGGATCAGCCTGCGCCGGTCCTCGGAATGCAGCGCAGTCGTCCAACCGTATTCTCTCGACTCTTCCCAGGTCTGTCCGCAGTACGCGGACCACGCCGGTTGCGGCTCCACGAACTTGCCCGTCGGATCCGCGGTCCACGCAAGCGAAGAGCTCGCCTCGATGAGGGAGCGGTATCGTGACTCGCTCAAGCCCAGTTCGCGATAGAGCTGCGCGTTTTCAATCGCGGTAGAGGCTCTTGCCGCGATGTCTTCAGCCACGCGCAGGTCATTTTCGTTAAATCGGCGTTTGCTGCGGTCGGAGATGAAATGCATGACTCCGATCACGCGATCGCGGTTTTTGAGCGGTACCGTGATGGCGGAGACCATGCCGAGGCTTTGTATCCAGGCAAGATGCTGCACATTGTTTGCCGCGGCAGCGAGAGCTTTTTCAGGGACCGACGGATAGAGCAACGGCTTGCCAGTGGAGAGCACGACGCCGGTTCCATCGGCATCGTGCAGACGCTCGTTGTACTCCGGCGGCAGATTGCTAAACATGCGTTCGCGTTCGGGATCGACATGGGCAAGAGCAATCGCGGTTAGTTTGCCATCTTCGTACATGCTCACCGTGCACCAGTCCGCGAGAAAAGGCACGGCGAGACGCGCCACGGTGTTCAGTGTCTTCTGGTAATCGAGAGAGGAGGCCAGGATTGCACTGCCTTCAGCCAGAAATTTCAACGAGGTGCGCTCGCGCTGCTGCGCTTCCTGCAGCTCGGACATATAGAGCGTCGAGGCGGAGAGATTCGCGAGCACCCTCGCGTACTGGATCTCGCCTTCGGTGAAAACGTGCAGCTCGCGGTAGTAGAAGGTGACGGAGGTGGCGAGAATGTTCCCGATCCGGAGGCTTACACAGACCATGCTGCGGATCTGTTCGGATTCATACCAACTCAGACGGCTGGCGAGAAGCGGCTCGGAGCGGATATCTTCAAGAGCGGCGACATCCGGTATCAACGCGGGATCAGGGATCTTAAGTTCGCTGCCTCCCTGGCAGTTGGAGAGTCCAGCAGATGCCAGGATGCGCCAGTTATAACCTCCGTCAAAGGTGCGCCACACCCCGCAGGCATCCGCCCCGATCAGTTCACTGGCGCATTTGAGAACCCGTCCCAGCATGGCGTCGATGCCGGAGGCGGCGAGCAGGGCCGCCGACGCATCGACAAGGATGTTCAAGCCGTTCTGGTTGAGTTCGGGATCAGCCTCTTTTGCAGCAGCGCGGGACAAATTCATTGCCTCTCATCATGAGGAGGAAATACCGCAGGATGTTTGGATGGTACTGAATCCGGTTACTGTGCAGATTGCGAACTACGATTGTGCGCCCTGCGCGGGCGGCTCAGGCATTGGCGCCCTGGGAGCGGGAGGCCTTTTCGGCGCTTCCTTCTTGCCTGGAGCCAGAATCGCGTGCAGAGTCGTGCCCTCCATGCGCGGCATGAACTCCACCGAGCCTGCGTCGCCAATGTCCTGAATCAACCGGTTGATGATCGCATAGCCCAGCTCGCGGTGGGCCATCTGACGGCCCTTGAAGCGCAGCGACGCCTTCACCTTGTCGCCCTCAGTCAAAAACCGCACGGCCTGATTCTTTTTGGTCTGGTAGTCGTGCTCGTCGACCGTGACCGAGAACTTGACTTCCTTGATGGTGATGATTTTCTGCTTCTTCCGGGCAGCGCGCTCGCTCTTGTCCTTTTCGTACAGGAACTTGCCGTAGTCCTGGATGCGGCAGACGGGCGGGACCGCATTCGGTGAGACTTCCACCAGGTCCAGGCCGCGCTCGCGCGCAATTTTCAAAGCTTCAAAGGGGGGGAGAATGCCGAGCTGATTGCCGGCGTCGTCGATCACACGCACTTCGCGTGCGCGGATTCTTTCATTGATGCGGATAAATTGCTTGGCCGAACGCTTATCGATGGGTATCCTCCGGAATTCGTGGCGCTGCCACGTAGCTACTCAGTATACCGTGGTTCGGTCCCATTGGATGTAAATACCCGCAGCAAGACTGCGACGGTTTTTGCGACATTCCGGGTCCCGAAACATTTCCTGGGGAGCCGAAATTCCCAACGTGGTATCCTGCCTCGTTGCCAGGGTTTACCCCGGCAACGCTCGTCCGGGATTCGACTGCTGGAATTTTCACCGCGTCCCACCGGAAAATACACAGCTCCGGCAACAAGCGACTTTTTCAAGTATTTCAGGTCTTCGTCCCGCAGTGGAAAACCCTGAAATTGCCTTAGCCTCGTAAACGCATTCGAAAGATTGGGTATTTCTTATGAAACGGCGCATTTTATTAGTCGACGATGAAGTGGCGATCTTGCTTACCCTGCAGGCCGTGCTCGAGATTAATGGTTTTGAGGTGGAAACCGCCGCCTCAGCCCGTCAGGCCAAGTTGAAGATCCGCGCCAGTCAATACCACATGATCATCACCGACATGCGCATGGAGAGCGACAGTGCCGGACACGAAGTCGTGGTCGCGGCCCGCAAGTCAGCTTACAACCCCGCCGTTGCCCTGCTCACCGCTTTTCCCCTCCCCGGCACGGATGCCGATGAGCACGATGCCGACGAGGTGCTCGTGAAGCCCATGAACACCAACGACCTGCTGCTCCAGATCGAAGCCCTCCTGGTCACTCATGAAGACAAGAAGCGACTCGATCGGGAGCACAACCTGCAGTTCGTCGCTGTCGAGTCGAAGAACTCCACTGCGAAGAAAGCGCCCGGCGCGAAGAAAACCTCTGCCACCAAGAAAGCCCCTGCCAGGAAGAAAAATCTTGCCGCCCGGAGCGCAGTCCGCAAAAAGGCGGCAGCCGGAAAGAAGACTGCGGCACGCAGGAAGGCTCCTGTTGGCTAAGAAGGCCAGCAAGATGGCGAGAGCCCGCTAGGCTGTCTTCCCAACGTCGTTCGAGGCCGGAGTCGTAGAGGCCGGAATCGTTCGAAACCAGACTCATTAGAGACTCACGAAAATTCCCATCCGCCGTCTTCTCAAGCGCCCCGGGCCACCTGCGAAGGCATGCTCCCTTTGTGCTGAAAGCATTGCCGGCACAACACCGGTCGTCCCTGCGTTGGCTTGAAAGGAACGGTGGTCTCAGCCCCGCACTGCGAACAGGTGGTTCGCGTCTCCGGTCGTGAGCCGCCTCCGCTCGAAGCGCGCTTTGACTTGCAGTTCTTGCATCGCTTGGGATCGTTCTTGAATTGTTTATCGTGAAAAAAAAGCTGTTCGCCGGCGGTGAAAACAAAATCGCTTCCACAATCCACACACTTCAAAATCTTATCGACGTAGTCCATCCCGCGTCCCTTGCCCCACCGCAACTCGAGTGGTGAATGGCTCCGGCCCAACGGCGTGGCCGGTGTGATCAGACGACCAACGATTACTTTGAATATGAAAAGGGCCCTGGCCGCAATGAAGTGCGGCGAACCTTTGGCTTCAGATGCGAAGCTAAAGCGCTTTCAAGATTGCATCGCTGAGGGGGACTGCGAACCGCGCGCCCTCGTTGTGCAAAGCATACCGGCACCGGATGCGTGGGACATCCGGTGCCGCCGGCATGTGAGTTTGACTGCCACTGCTTGCTCGTACTGGTGCTGAATTAATCCTGCTCTTTACGAGCCTTTTTACGATTCCGCTTGCGCGCCAGCGCTTCCTTCACGCGGCGCTTTTCACCGGGCTTCAGGTAAAAGGAATGACGCTTCACTTCTTTGATAATGTCTTCCTGCTGTACCTTACGCTTAAACCGGCGCAATGCATTTTCAAGCGGTTCGCCTTCCTGCACGCGAACCTCTGCCAATGTACGACACCCCCAAACCGACCCAATATGGGCCTATATAGAGTACAGGAACCGGCCCCTGAATAGCTAGCACCGTCGACTGAGGTTGCGTATAGATCACCTAAAGGCCGCAGATAGAATAGTATCCGGATCAAACAGGCCCGCGGCGGGTCTTAGGCAACGAACCCCCTCACTGAACCCGCTTCCATGAGCTGTCCGGATCGAAGGTAATGCTCCTAGCCACCTCCGCAGTCCCGTCCCCTAGATCTTTCTGATAGACCGGCCCGCGTGGCCCGGCGATAAACGTCATCACGCCGCTGGCCCCATGCTCCGCCGGAAAAGCGAGGATCGCAAACCCGCTCGTCATCCTCCCGTCCTTCACGTACTCCTTTGCGCCGCCCGGAGCATTGGACCCCTGGGCCTTCAGAATCCGGAAGAAATATCCATGAAACGGCGTACGCTTCCCGGTCTGCTGCGAGCTCTCATAACCCTCGCTCGTCGCTTCAGCTACCAGGACCCCCGCCGGGCTCTCCACCTCCCCTTCCTTAGCCTCCCAATAGAGACCGTTTTGCGTCCCCGGCGAGCTCCTGAAGCGTTGCGCATACGCCCCCGCGGGATTGCCGTCATGCCCGGTAGCAGCATATTCCTTCTGCGCTACACGCAGGGCACGGACCACCCGGATGGCGTCCAGCTCGTTCTGTCCGATCCGCCGGTACATCAGCTCCTTCGCGCCTTCAACCGCGTCGAAGTGCCACACGCCATCAACCTTCACGATGGGGAACGGCAGCGGCCATGCAGTCGGCCCCACCGTCAGCACGACTTTGTCCTGCGTCTGGCGAACGAAGCCATGTGCCTCCTCGTAGTGCTTCAGGAACGCGACCCGATCATTCTCATCCGCCGTCGCGTCCCCCGACGACAGCATTCCCTGCGCTTCGGCCCCCAGTATCTCCTTTAGCGCGGCATCGTCCTTTGCCTTCACAGCCGCAACAAACGCCGACGCTGCCGCCGTGTACGTCGGATACGTCTTTACCCCCGCGTCCTGTGTCCGGGCGAAGACTGAACTCAACACAACCAGAGCCGTAACGATTGGTCCATGCAGCCACTTACGATCGCGAAATGTCATGAGCGCCGACCTCCCTGGTTGCCGCGGTTTCCGCTGCCAGCACTGGATCTGCCACGATTGCTCGCCGCCCGCGCCTGGCTGCCACTGTTATTCCCTCCAAGCCCACCCGGCCGCGAACCCGTAGTCTGTTGCGGTCGTTGCCCACTCTGCGGACGACCTACATTGGACCCACCCGCAGGCCGATTGTTATTGGCCGGTCTGTTCGCTGCATTGTTCGGAGGTCTGTTCCCGGTAGCTGGACGGTTCGTCCCGCCACCTGTCGCTGGCCTGTTGCCGCCCGCAGTGTTGCCTCCACCCGGACGGTTCCCTCCAGTGTTGCCTCCCGGTCTGTTCGCTCCAGTATTGCCTCCGGGCCTGTTGGCTCCAGTATTCCCACCAGGAGTGTTTCCTCCCGGTCGATTGGCTCCAGTGTTTCCCCCAGGCCTGTTGCCTCCAGCGTTCCCGCCTGTGTTCCCTCCACCGGGACGATTCGCTCCGGTGTTCCCGCCCGGCCTATTAGCTCCAGCATTCCCGCCGGTGTTCCCGCCACGCGGGCGATTTCCGCCAGGCCGGTTGCCTCCGGTCCAATTTGGATTGTTAGGTCCATTGGGTCTCCATCCCGACGGCGGCGGACGCCATCCAGGCCGCTGATTCCAGTTGTTGGGCGGCCGCGCATAGACCGGGCGATTCCACCTCGGCGGCCGCGGACGAAAGGTCGGATGAGGACTCCTCCAGCGGTTGTTCACCACCCACACATTGTTATGAACAATCATCCCGCGTCCGCCCCACCCCCAGCCCCATCCGCCCCACCCCCACGGGTGGCTGTTGTTGAGCCACGCGCCCATCGCGATCCCCGCGCCAAAACTCAGCAGCGACGCTGCCACTACGTCCCCCGTGCTTGGC
>DATAQX010000222.1:0-10424 GCA_036264455.1 Silvibacterium sp.
GCACGGTCTTCCATCGTCGTCGCGAATGTTTCAGCCGCTGCTGACACAGCTTGCAGACAACTATCATCTGGTTGCGCCCGACTATCCGGGCTACGGGCATAGCGACTGGCCCGACCCCAAGCAGTTCGATTACACCTTCGATCACATCGCTTCTGTGATGAACGGCTTCACGCAAGCGCTGGGTTTATCCCACTACACGCTCTATATGCAGGACTACGGTGGGCCGGTTGGCTTTCGCATGGCATTGGCACACCCGGAGCGGGTACAGGCTCTCATCGTCCAGGATGCGGTCGCTCACAACGAGGGCCTTGGGGCGAACTGGGCAACACGGCGGGCATTCTGGGCGGACCGGCCTGCTTATGAAGAAGCATTGCGCAAAAACCTGCTGTCGCTTGCAACTACGAAGACGCGCCATATCGGAGACGATCCGAAGACCGAGCTCTATGACCCGGATCTTTGGACCGATGAGAACGCATTTCTGAACGCGCCAGGACAAGCACAGATTCAAAGCGATCTCTTCTATGACTACCGCACGAATGTCGATGCTTATCCAAAGTGGCAGGCGTGGCTACAGAAGACGCAGCCAAAACTTTTAGTTCTCTGGGGCAAGCATGATCTCTCATTCGATCTCGGCGAGCCGGAACGCTACCTGAAGGATGTTCCGAAGGCCGAGGTCCATGTACTCGACGCAGGACACTTCGCGCTTGATACCAAAGCAGATGAGATTTCGGCGTTGGTAGGTGAGTTCATGAAAACGCAGAAGTAAACAGCGCCATTCGCGCTTTTGCCAATTACTGCGAGGCGACACTCACTCGCACCAACAAGGAGACAACCATGAGCAGGAACATTAAAGGAAAGTCGTCGTCATCACGGGTGCGAGCAGCGGGTCTCGGAGAGATCCGGTCCTGCTTGTTCAACATGACAAAGTAGTAGCCCTAAAAGGATGATGCTGGTTTTGCTGAATCTTACGTACTGTTCGTCGGGCGGGGCAGCTTGCCATCTTTATTAAGTCCAATTGCGCTGCTGGAAAGAATGTCCTTGTACTCTTAGCCGGCTTCGAAGGTTTCCTTTCTATTTGCATACTCTTCACTTCTTTTCGCGCCTGATATCGCGTTTGCCGGTGTCGTCCGATCTCACACTCATCGCAGCCGAGTGCGGAGCCGCGCGAACGAAGCGCGAAAAATGATGTAAACTCCCAGTTACCGTTGTGAGCACTTTGGCCCCGCGCTGGAGCGTGCATCATGCTGGGATTGCCTCTACGTTATTTTTTAAAGCATCCTGTAACTACAGTTGCCTATCTAGCGGCAGATCCAATTCAAATCTGGATGACGATCAAGGATGAATATGCGGCTGAGCGCGAGGCAAGCAGACCTAAGTACCAATATGAGTTCGATAACCATTGGGAACAGCGACTGCATGAGTCTCTCGGCGTCCCATGGCCGTGCAAGGCGGCTTCGGAGTTCTGGACTTTATGGCCCAGCGTGATAAGGGAACTGGAAGCGAAAGGGATTCGGCCCGGCCCGGAGAGCTTTCAATGGTGGAATGACGGCGATGCCGGATTTGTACGGGCGATCTGGTGTCTGACTTGCCATACGAGGCCCAAAAAGATCGTCGAGACCGGGGTCGCTCACGGCGTCACCTCGCGCTGTATTCTGGAGGCGCTTGAGAGGAACGGAGAGGGTCATCTCTGGAGTATTGACCTTCCACCAGTGGATAGGTTTTGGCGCACGCAGGTCGGCGCGGCAGTTGGCGATAAGCATGCAGACCGATGGTCATACATCGAGGGTTCAAGCAGGCGACGCCTTCCCGAGTTGCTTTCTCGCCTTGGCCAGATTGACCTTTTCGTTCACGACAGCCTGCACAGTGAGCGCAACGTACGTTTCGAGTTGGATCGAGCATGGGCAGCCACAGGACCAAACGGCGCACTAGTCGTTGATGATGTCGATGCTAATTGGGGTTTCCGGTCCTTCACTCAGGCCTTTTCCGGTCAGCAATCCATGATTGGCGAGGCGGAACCGCTTCATCCTGATCTACGGCGTTTCAACAACAAAGGGTTGTTTGGAGTCATTCTGAAGCAGGTCTAGATTGGATTGAAGATGGTTCGTCCCACGACCATATGCGGGCTTCCACTATCACCACTCGCTCGTTCAGGGGTTTGTGCTGGGCCACAAGGTCACCCACCATGTAACGAACGAGTACTTCGCGCACGATCCGAAAAGATGTGCGCATGGTAGAAGATGATGCCCCCAATCTCAAGATTCCTTCAGAGCATAGCGATTCGAGGATTGCAGGTTGGGGGAAGGGAATTTTGCACGGATACGGGTGTTCTTTCAGCAGGAGGACGCCCTTATGCGTTTCACTATATGGATGCTCGCACTTATGTCGGCCCTTTGCTCCCCAGCGGCTTTTGCCATCGACAAGGCTACTGTCGATATGCCATTCAGATTCGAAAGTCACGGTAAAATTTTTCCTGCAGGTAAGTACGACGTGGAACTAACTGGGAACCGCGCCTGCTTAACGATAGTCAGCAGGACAGACCCCACGGTCAGGTCCGTGTGGGTAGCAACACCTGCGGACTTTGGCCCAAATGACACTGCGTTGGAGATTCAATTCGATCGAATCAATAACATGGCTGAACTTCACGCTGTCCGGCTGGGATCATATACAACCCCGGTATTAGATCCGCACTCACGGATCCCGCTTAAAAACCTCAGTGTGGCGCAAGTCATTCGATGACAGGCTCTATAGCATTTCCGGCTTGCACTTGCGCCCACATCGCATTCTCAATGTGGGCGCATCTATTTCTATGAAACAAAGGGCATGAATTTGTTTAACTGCATGAAAGACCTGGCATGACGGAAGACCGCTCAGTTGCTGTCGTGAACACTCAGGGTTTCCAAATCTCCCTCGATCTCGAGTGCGACCTTCTTGCCCGAGAAGTAAATCCGCTGTAATCTTCGGCTTCCCTTATCATTGGTGGATATCACCGTAGAATCGTTAGTCGAAGCATTGTCCAGCACCACGATCTTAACGGGTGCCGAGACCACCAGCCTTCCGGCTTGCATAATCCTGAGTTGAACGTTGGGCTCCGCATTTTCCCATTTCACCGTATAGTCACCAGCGGGCAACCGTTTTTCTGCTATGTTCTCCGAGGTGCTTAGGTGGAGCGACCCCTTGTTGGCCGCAAAGACATTCGTTGCCAGCAAGAGTGCCGGCACCAGCAATGGACCATGGATTTTTTTTGACATCTTCATAGGTACTCCGTTTCTTTCCCGAGACCGTCGGGAAGCGTGATTAGCGTGGGAATCCCATGCGCTCACCGGACAAACACACGTTGGGCCCACTTATTCCGGGTGCCGGAGCAGGCTTAACGTATGGACCCTATGCGCGATAAGACTTCAACGGTCCTTGCAGCGGCTCTGTCCGAAGAACGAGCTCCTCGTCGTGGCGTGCGGGAATATTTTGACGGGTTCCGTGTTACGCCCAGTGAATGGAACTTTGCCGCCACCTTGATCCACGAGATGAACCTGTGCCTGACGCGCGGCGCCCTGGCGGGCGGTCTGTCGGCAAACCAACGCTGCGTTCGGTTCGAACCGACGCGCGGCTGCAACTTCCTGCCGAATCAACACTCGCTCCAGGCTAAGAGAAAGAGGGGTCCCTGAATGAATGTCTGCGAAGAGTATACGGTCGACCTCCTCCTGTATCTCGACAACGAACTTGGCGGTAAAAGGCTTGAGCAATTTCTCGCCCATTTAAAATTCTGCGGCCATTGCAGGGAATGGCTCGAGCAACAAATTGGGCTGTCTGTAGTACTGCGCCAATCGCGCCCACTATATTCGGCTTCGGCAAATCTTCGGGAACGAGTCCAGGCGAACCTCGCCCGCTCGAGATCAGGCCACACGTCTGCCCGGGCTTACGACGGCGCGCTTCAACGAGTCGCGAGAACTATGCTGGATGCTGCACGCATGATTCCGCGATGGAATGTACTGATTCCAGCGACTCTTGTAATCACGCTGTGCCTCCTGTTCACTCCGAATGCAATCCGCCAGGTCCGCGCCGCGGAGTACGTGGAAACAGCTCTATCGACGCACCGGAGTTATCTCACTGGTGATTTACCTCTCGAGTTCCAGTCAACCTCTCCTGAGGCGGTGTCAGGATGGCTTGCCGGCAAGGTTCCTTTCCCGTTCCGGTTGCCCGCTTCCCAGGAAGAACCCGGCAACAAGTCCACTTACCGGCTGGTCGGGGCCAAGCTGATTGCCTACAAAGGAAATCCGGCTGCTTTGGTGGCCTACCAGGGGATACAGAATGACATTATCAGCCTGCTGGTGGCGGCCAGCAATCACGCCATAGTGGCTGGCGGAATTGAAGTTCGCTCCGGTGGCCTCGTATTTCACTATCGAAGTGACTCAGGCTTCCAGATAATCACATGGAGCACCCATGGACTAACCTACGCTCTGGTTTCCAAAGCATCTGGCTCGGCAAGCGGCTCTTGTCTCGTCTGTCATCAGAGCATGACGGACCGCAAGGCTTTTCTCCCGGCACCATAACGCGATTCCCACCGAAAATGTGCGGAGCTCTTGTCAGACGGCGGCCGACAGGTCGGGAAGATGCGAGAAAATTCCATGTGCGGGTGGAACGCTATGGGGATCTATCACCTGCCTGGGCAGTAGAGAGCAACACCCCAAGTTTGGAGCGCGCCCTTCCCAGGCGAGACATCACGGTTCCGATTGGGCAGTTCAGCACGCCAGCAATTTCCTGATAGGACAGCTCCCCATATTCGCGCAACAAAATGACCTCGCGAAAGTCGTCCGGCAGCTGCTGGATTGCGCTACGAACTCGCTCCTGCTCTAACCTGGTAACGAGCTGCGTGTGTGCATCACTTGTCCTTGCCCCGGCAGATTCGGGGAGAAACTGGTCGATGTCCGCTCCGGACATCGTGACAGCGCCCCCCGAATCCCGCAACTGGTTGAGCCAGATATTTCTCAGAATCGTGAATAGCCAGCTCTTGACATTACTTTCTTTTCGCAGCCGTTCAGCGGCCGGGATCGCGCGAACATAAGTTTCCTGCACCAGATCCTCCGCATCGCTACGATTGCGCGAAAGCGCCATAGCATAGCTGTACAGCCCGTCGATATGTTCGAGCAGCGCATCGTTTCCGAAACTCTGTCCAGTTGATCTCAAAAACATACGTATTACTCCCGACAGTGCGCGGACTTGCACACATCTCCTGCAAAGGCGGCAATGTTGGCCGAAAGTTCGTGACCATGGGAAAAGAGGAAGGAGTAGGACCTTCCTCAACCCTACACACCTGATGTATGGGGGAGGTTTGACTAGATGCGCACGGGCAACTCTGGGGGAGCCAGTATCTTGACCCCGAATTCTTCAGCAAGCGCCAGCAGTCTCTGCACCTGGTCTGCATCCGGAATAGCGGCAGCAGGTGTATCCTGACCGGCTGTGACGCCGGCAATGCTTACGAATTCGTCGAATGTTCCCGGAGTATTGATAAGCAGTGCGCGGGCCGGCACATTCCCCGTGTTCGTCAATCGGTGAGGAATATCGCGCGGCGCAAAATAGGTTTGTCCTGCTTTTAATGTGAACGTCTGTTGACCAACGGTTACCTGAAGGCTGCCATCGAGCATGTGAACTGATTCGTCCTCGCGCGAATGTACATGAAGGCCACCGTCGCCCCCTGGCGGCATTACAGCTTCTATTAGTGAGAACTCTCCACCTGTTTGTTCACCTGACAGATGGATCTGCATGGTAACTCCGAGAAAGATGTAGGAAGGCGCTTCCTGAACATACACAACTTGATTGTTAGACATCTATACTCCGTCTTTGTGAAAATGAACTGCCGGTAATATCTACAACAATCACAAATCATTCAGGTCGGGTGTGCGTTTTTAATCTTGCGATTCTGATTTCGATTCCTGCTGCGATTTATGACTTATCGAATCGGATTACCCTGTATCGACCACGGCGCGATAACATCTGATTTCTCGCGAGCCGAAACTTCCAATACATTACCAAGGTTCATGTTGTGTTCACACTCCCGTTGATATGCTGTTAAGAACACGCAAAGGTGGAAGATATTCCTGTTCCATGATTAAGATGTTTCCTGATTCTAAGTAGCGGTTAATGTAGCCGATATAATCGTGCGCTATGCCACTTGCGACAGTACTCCGACATCTCTGTGACAAATCTGTGACAACTAAGCCACGCGTTCCTGTTATCTTCAGTGCACGATTAGTATTGATTTGGGCCGCAACATAAGTTGTCTCCAGCCAGCTACCGTAAACATCTAAACGACATAGAACCGGTCCTCAACCGGCTGTCTGCTCCAGCAAAGAGAAAAAAGATCCGCTTGTCGACGAGTGTCTCCTGAATATTTCCTGATACCACTTGCATCCGAGTGAAAACACGGAGCATTAAGGCATCGGTAATGCAAATCTCCAAAAATCAGGGAACAAGAATGAATTTGGTCATTTCACGGACTGACTCCCACTCCCGCGATTCTGTGAAGCACAACCGCCGGATCGTCGCGTTAAAGAAAGATGGAATTCGACCACTCATCAGTGCGCCAATTACCGGCCCGAGATCGCCATCCCTGTCATTGTTGGTCGAGAGGTACGACCTTGAGCCGACTGACTGGCAGATGCACGTGCATACCGATCAGGTAGTCGCAATCTATTTGAAACCGTCGATCGTACAGCATGCGCCAGAAGGCGAGAATGTCACAGAAATTCCCGTCGGACGCGGTGAGGTTGTCATCTGCATGCGCGGCCGTTCCGAGGCGCTACGATGGAAAGAGTCCGTCAGCTTCTTATGCGTGCGGGTCAGCGACGAGGCTCTTGACGAGGCCGCGAACTCGATCAGGATATGTGACCGCGCGGAACTCCGGCCTGAAATTCGCATGGATGATGTTCGCATCCGGAGCCTGCTTTATGCATTAGAGGCGGAACGCGCGAGCGGTTATCCTTCCGGGCACCTCTTTCTTGACAGTATCGAGGCGGCGCTCGCCTCCGTCCTCGTTTCCTCGTCCGCAACAACCCGTTCGGGAATGAGATTGGTCAAGGGCGGACTGCCTCCGAAGCGGCTTGGTCGAGTCCTGGAGTTTATGCGGGCCAACATTGAAAGACAAATTACGCTCGAGGAACTGGCCATGTGCGCCGGCCTCAGCTTGTCGCACTTCTCGCATCAATTCAGGGCAAGCACCAACACCAGCCCTTATAAATACATGCTTTCCCTTCGCATTGGACTGAGCAAGAAGATGTTGCGAAATCCAAACCTCTCAGTCCTCGATGTGTCCCTGGCGACAGGATTCGAGAATCAGCAGCATTTTGCGACAGTATTCCGTCGCATGGTCGGCGTCAGTCCTTCAAATTATCGACGACAGGTTTGATTTCTCCCCTCAAATGACCGGTTTGTGAAATACGCTAGCGCGTAGGTTCTCCGCCTTCGCGCCGAGACACTCGCGCGCTTATTGAGTGTCCCCAGCCGACTAACGGCGAACGAGGAATAAGCCGCACGTCCGAGTGTTTTATGCGCAGTGGCACACAGTCCGCTCCAGGATCCGTGCCACAATCGCGCACTCGGAGTACTAGCATGAATTTTTATTTTGGCCCGGAGATGGTCCAGGCTCTGACAATGAGGGCTGATTCCACAGAATCCAACATTGAAACCATCGAAAGAGAACCGCGTTTCGTGAGTGGCAACAAACAGGGGCATTCTCGACGCTTAAACGTGATACACAACTGGGTACACTCCGACACCGTCGCTGTTGTTTTCCTGGTGCTGCGATGCCTTCTGTGACGGGAACTTCCATAGAGAGTCGGAACCAGATGAGTGCATGTCCGATAGACGAAAAGGTCGGAATTATTTGGGGGTTCTGGACTGCTGTGTGAATCGATGCTTGATGAACGCGATTTCATCGCTAAGTTGTACGGCCATGCCGATCGCCAGAAGCAGGACCCCAAAGGACAGGCACATCATGGCGATGATCAGGAGCAACCATTCATGGACGCGATGTGGTTCCAAATGGATCACGCAGCCGCACGATTTTTGCATCAATAAGGCAGAAAGCATGCCGACGCCCACGGTCACACCTCCCTGGCGCAGGAACATGGTTTTATCTGCCGGCTGCGGCACTGTAAGGCCGACGGGCTCTCCGCGATTGTTGATCTCCGACCGGTCATTCGCAAGCATGTCGTGAACGCCTCCAGGGCTCTTGGAGCTGTCGCCTATCTCGATCGCAAGCATCGTTAGATTTAATGGCTAGGGACGGTTGTGACACGCCCGCACATCAAAGATTTCGGGTGGAATGTCTCACGGGTGTGAGCTATTCCACCCTTCATGGGTATACTTAGCGTGTCTACTGCACGCTACCCTCGGTAAGTTCCGAAGGAACGGCATTCAAATACCCGAAGAGCCCACCGGCTCCTTGTGCCGCCGGCACTGCAGTGAAGTAAATCTGTGACGCAGGCTCTTCGTCCGGATCGGCGTTGGCGGGAGCCACATTCGCCGGGCTAAGGGACCAAATGCCATTAATGGCAATTGGCTTACCGGCGGCATCCTCAAGGAGTCCGTCGAACTTGCCCGTTACCAGGTCATAGGCAGCAATGAAGCCGCTGGATTCCGTAGTTCCTGCACCCGCGAACTGGCCGACCAGCAGATGATGACTGAAATGCCCAAAGTCGAGCGGAGCTAGAGCTACACCCCAGGGAGCATTGAGCCAGTTTCCGTGCTCCAGCCGCTGCAGAAGCTTGCCTGCCGAGCTGTAAATATCCACGTAGCCGAGCCCAGGCCCATCGGTCTCAAATTGTGCTCCTTCTTCGTGAAGCACATAGGTAACGACAATGTCGTTGCCGATCGCCTGCACGTTGAACGGAACAAAGTGCCGAGGCAAGCGTTCGTCCTCGAATGGTTCATTGTCGGGAAATCGGCGATCATCATCGTGTCGATCGTCTTCATAGTCCTCTTTCCGCAACTTCACGCGCCGGAAACTGCTGTCGTAGACATCGACGCTTCCCTTGGTGAAGTTGGCGGCATAAAGATAGCGTTTAGTGTGAATGACAGCTGTAGTCAGGCCCGTGTAGCTCGACCCATCCTTAGTCTTGACAATGGTCACGGCGTGCGTTGAAGGCGCTGCAGCTCCCTTGACCAAGCCGACATTTGGATTCCAGGCGGCAATGGTTCCATCGATGGTGGCGAACATAAAGATCGCCGGAGCCCCAGGTGCCAGCAGAAAATCCGTGGTGCTGCCATTAGAGACAGTCCCGGTTGGGCTCCCGGTTGGCGTCTTCTTGTTATTCGGATCTGCCGGCGGAATGGTGACCTCCAGTGACTGTTTTTCTCCTGGTCCGTTGTACAAAGTGGCGACGCCTGTCACGTTGTCGGCTACCCACCATGCACTGGCAGAGGTGCGGGTGAGGCCCCAGGGATTAACCAATTTTGGATCGGTGGCTTCGGCGATTCCAGATGTGTTGGACTGGAGATTGGTTTGGATATAGTGCTGTCCAAAAGCAACCCCTCCCATCGACAGGGCCAGCGATGCACTGGCCCAAAAACGCAAAAATGCCTTCATATATAAGTCTCCTTGCTGGTCCCGCTGTTTCTTGTCGCCTATCTCGCCGGCTCGGCGCCGATAGATGGCTGGAAGCCGACTGCCAGCGGACGAAAGCAGCCGGGAACCGCGAGTTGTTACCGCTGAAACTCAACGGTTAAAACACATGACCCGACGGGTTATTCCTCTTTGGAGCACAAACTTAAGTGGCAGGTAAGTCCTCCACCAACTAACTCCGGGATATCTGACTTATCGACACGCCCATCTTCGATCCAGTTGGCCCCAGATCCCACGCGGCGACTGGGTCGCCCGGAAGAGATCGCGACTGTCGCACTCTTCCTCGCTTTCGATGATTCCAGCTTCGTCAATGGCGTCGAGCTCTTCGTTGACGGTGGCACCGCACAGGTCTAATTGCGGACTTAGTACTTCCAGAGTTTCTCAATCGATTCCGCAGCCGGAGGCTGCTGTGGATGTTTTGCCCTGTTCGCGGAATCTGACGGTGTGCCTTCTGATCTTCTGAAGCGCCGTGTGAACCTTCTCGAACCCGCGCACCGTATCATTTTGATGGCCTTTGGCTCATCGGCCGGATGGATATACGGCACTGGCAGTGAAGAGCGGAGATTTGAACGCGGTTGAGGCTTTACCTGGACTAGGTGAAAGAATCCACGCGGTTGAGGCTTTACCTGGACTGGGTGAAGTAATCCACACATTATAAAAGGGCGCGCCTTTTGGAGTAAGGTGTGAGTGCTAAGTCAACCCCTCCAGAAAGGAACACCCTTTATGACGATGACTAAATATATCGGCATGGACGTGCACAAGGAAAGTATTTCGATCGCAGTGATGAATTTCACTGTAAAAACCGTGA
>DATAQX010000228.1:0-3085 GCA_036264455.1 Silvibacterium sp.
TACAGTCTTCGATCTACTGGTGACAAGCCGTCGTCTAGACCTCAACCCTGGTTGGCCCGGTTTCAAATTGGGTGCGATGAAGTTCCGCGTAGATTCCGTTCAGGGCGATTAATTCGTCATGCGACCCGTTCTCGGCCACAATTCCTCTGTCGATGACAATAATCTGGTCAGCGTCGCGAATGGTGCTGAGACGGTGCGCGATGGTAATGACTGTTCTTCCCTTCATCAGTCGCTCGAGAGCATCGATTACAAGCTTTTCAGACTCGCTGTCGAGCGCTGCTGTAGGCTCATCGAGAATCAGGATCGGGCTGTTGCGCGCCATCACGCGCGCAATGCCAATCCGCTGGCGCTGCCCACCGGAGAGCGTCGAGCCTCGCTCGCCGACCATAGTGTCGTACCCCTGGGGCATGCGCGAGATGAACTCATCGGCATTCGCAAGCTTCGCCGCTTCGATGATCTCTGCTAGTGTTGCTTCGGGTCGGCCGAATGCGATGTTTTCGAGGATAGTGCCGCGAAACAGCACGGTTTCCTGCAGGACATAACCAATTTGATCGCGCAGCGCTTTCAGCTTGTAGTCGCCGATGTTCTGCCCGTCGATTCTGATGACGCCAGCCTGCAAATCGTAAAACCTGGGTATCAGGCTTGCGATGGTGGACTTGCCGGCGCCCGTCGGCCCAACGACGCCGACAAACTGACCCGGCTTTATTTTGAAACTTACATCCGTGAGTATCGGGGTGGCCGGATCATATCCAAATGCGACATGCTCGAATTCGATTTCGCCAGCGAGCGTCTCCGGCTCAAGCCCATCAGCCTTTTCCGGAATCATCGTGTCGGTATCGAGAATTCCACGAACGCGCTCCGCGCCCACGGCGGCTTGTGCGATCGCGTTCGTTGTAGTGGCAAGATCCTTGACCGGCTTGAAGAACTTATTCAGGTAGGCGAGATACACAGTGAGCGCTCCGATCGTCATTGTGCCAGCAAGGATAAGGGCTGCTCCACGCCACAACACAATGGCAGTGCAGACGGCGACTGTGATAGTGACAACAGGCGAGAGCAGCGCCTTCACACTGCGGGCCTTCAGCGCAGCACTCACAGTAGCGTGGCTCACCTCCTGCAGCAGTCCTTCTTCGGTCTTTTCCTGGCCGAAAGCCTTCACTGCCTGTATGGACTCCAGACCCTGCTGTACGACGGCGACGATCTCACTCTGCTCTTTACGAACTTCGTGAGTGACTTTCTTCACCGCCTTTTTGAATCGGGAAACAAAGAGCAGGAGGAAGGGAGTAACTGCGAGCGCTATCAGTGTGAAATCCCAGTTCAGCCAAAACATCAGCCCCAGCATGCAGACGATGGTCAGCAGGTCTACAAGAATATTCAGAGTTGATCCCGAGGCGAAGCCCTGGATTGTCTGGATATCGGCGGTAATGGTGCTCAGAATTGTGCCGGTCTGATGGGTGTTGTAGTAACCAAGCGACAAGCGCTGAAGGTGGTGATACATCCGCATGCGCAGGTCGTGAGCTACATATTGACCAACGCTCTCAGTGTAGTAGTTATCGATGTACGAGGCAGCGGCTCCTAAAACCGCGATCAGGACGAACGCCAGGGAGGCCATGGCTGCGAAATGTAGTTTGGAACCGCTCTCCGCCGACGATCCCACCAAAGGACGAAGCCATGGTTCAAGCTTGTGGTTCCCGACCACGCTGTCGAGAATGATTTTCAGCGGCCAGGGCGCGGCCAGGCTCATTGCCGTCTCAACCAGCATGGCGAGAAGGATGATCCCTAATGTGCCGCGATAGGGCCGGATCAAGCCGACGACGAATTTCAACATGGGTGAGTCCTCGCACTACGACAACACCACGCTGGACATCTCGCAGCTGGAGTGCGATGGAAGACCGCGCTTCAGCCGAGTGTTTTTATCCGGATATTTTATTGCGCTCACGATATTACTGGAATGGCATCACCGGCATGGCGGGTCATGACTTTGGGCACTTCCGAGGCATGGTTTAGGCAAAAGGCATCGTGTAATCTGGGTTTCTTACTGAAAATCTAGGAGACGATCCTCTTGGCCTATCGCCACACCCTTTCTTTCTGCCGCATTTTGCCGTTTTGTTGTGCATTATCGTTTCTGCCTGCGCTCAGCTTGCAGGCTCAGGATGCTGTGACACCGGCAAATGTCTTCGGCTATAAGGATTTTTCCGCCCAGGCCAAGATCGACCAGAGCTTTATGGCTGTGCCCGATGCAAAGCTGGCGGGCGAAGAGTTGAAGACACTGACGGCGGCTCCTCATATTGCCGGATCGAAGGAAGACTATGCGACGGCGGAGTACGTGGCGCAGAAGTTCAAGGCGGCCGGGCTTGAGACCAGCATTGTTCCTTACAAAGTGTGGATGAACATGCCGAAGGAGATCCATGTCGAAGCAACCAGCGCAGACGGCAAGACGCTGATGACCGGGCCGACGCGGGAGCATGCTGATGGCGATCGGTATGACGACGACCCGCGCGTGGTCATGCCGTTTAACGGTTCTTCCGCCTCGGCGGATGTAACAGCAGACATCGTATATGCAAACTACGGGCGGCCGGAGGACTTCCAGAAACTGGCTCAGCTCGGCATCGACGTGAAGGGCAAGATCGTTCTGGTGCGCTATGGCGGAAATTTTCGCGGCGTGAAGGTGTATATCGCGCAGCAAAAGGGAGCGGCGGGGGTACTCATCTACTCCGACCCGGCGGACGATGGCTATTTCCGCGGGGATGCGTATCCGAATGGGCCATACCGGCCGGCCACGGGCGTGCAGCGAGGATCGGTGCAGTACATGTTCAAGTACCCGGGCGATCCGACAACGCCGGGAGTTGCCTCCACTCCGGATCTGCCGATGTCAAAGCGCATCGCGCCCGATAAGGCTGAGAGCCAGCCGAAGATTCCGGCAACCCCGCTCTCATATAAAGATGCCGCGCCGATTCTGGAGAGCCTGAAGGGGCCGACGGCTCCGCATGAGTGGCAGGGCGCGCTGCCCTTTACCTATCACGTGGGCGGCAAGGGTGCAGTGAAGGTCCACATGGTGCTCCAGCAGGACTACCAGTACCGAACGATC
>DATAQX010000283.1:0-8361 GCA_036264455.1 Silvibacterium sp.
GTGACAGGCTCCGCGTTGAAGCCGAATTTCGTAGAGGCGATGTGGGCGAGGAAGCTAGTGCAGGAGGTGTAGGCAGGGTCGTAGAAGCGGCGATTCGCATAACTACCGTCAGCCATGCCGCGGCGGTAGTTCTCCTGGTCCTCGGGCGTGAGGAAGGCACTCAGATGGTGGTCAAACCACCAGGTGATTTTGGGTGACGCCGAATATTTGAAATCGACAATAGCATTCTCGTCGCCGGTAAAATCGGCCTCGTTGAAGAGCGCCCCGGCGCGGTGGACGAGGCCGTGATAGCTGTAGTCAGCAGCGGTTGTGATGCACTCGCGATGAAACCGGGCGAAGAGAGACGCGGAGCAGGCTCCGTCAAAACACTTGTCGTGATAGAAGACTCGAACGTTCAAAACGGAGGCGCTCCGGAGTAAATAGATTTAGCAATCGGGAATGACTAGGATTGCCGGGACCGGCCCGGATGTCAAGGGAGTGCCGCAGGGCACATGCGCCTTCGGCGCCAAATTTTGTGTGATGAACTTGCTCTGATCCGTTATTTGCCAGCGCTGGGGTAGCCCTGCCATAGATACTCCAAAGCCTCCGGCAGAGTTTGCTGTTTTACAGCGCGGTCGACGTGTCCCGCATTGCGGGCAAGGACAAACTGGTAGTGATAGCCTTTCGCAGCCAGCACCCGCGCCATGTCCTCATTGGCAACAACCCAATCATGCATATTGTCGCGCATCACATTCGGATTCAATAGATCTCTGTCGCCCACTTCCATCCAGATTCGCAGGGGTTTGGCCGGCGAATTCGGGATCAGGTGCTCATGAAATTCCCATGCGCCATGCGGAGTCTCTGCGTTATAGGGCCACTGCTGGTTCACATACGTGCCCGAGTAGGCAAGGACCCGGTGATACAGCTCAGGGTGATACCACGCCATAATCAACGCACACGAGCCTCCGGAACTGCCGCCCATCGTCGCCCTGCCGTCAGGATCTTTGGTCAGCTTTACGTGATATCGCGTCTCCACCTCAGGCAGTACTTCTTTCTCGACGAACTCCGCATATCGGCCTGACATCGTGTCATATTCCAGGCCGCGTTCGCTTCCCTGCGCATCGCCCCCGCCGTTACCGATCGAGATGGCGATCATCACCGGCACCCTATGTTCGGCAATCAGATTATCCAGTGTCGTGAACAATCCTCGGTCAGGTCCGTCCGCCCCTACGATGAATGGCGCTGCCTTGCCGGGAACGTACTGTTTTGGCACGTAAACCGCTATGTGACGCGCGTAGGCAGAGGGGTGGCTGGTAGTCACTACCAGTTTGGCCGGATCGGCCGGGTCCGGCGTGCCAAACGTGTTAGCCTCCCGTGCGATGCCGGGATAAATCCTGCTGTCAGCGGAATCCATGCTGAACTCGAAAACCGCTCCCTGCGGCACGCTGCTATTTACAGACACTTCAGGTGCGGCCTTGTGAGTGGGGCCAAGGATAAAATTTCCATCTGTATCGGCCGGAGGATTGGTCCCGTCTGGCAACTCCATTGCCGTAACGTAACCGGGAGTATGTGGATCGCGAGCGGGCGGCGTCGGCCGCACCGGGCGCGTCGTTGAAGGCGTTTGTGAAGGCGCCTGGATCATTGCCCCGCTTACACCGGCCGTCAGACTGATGAGAAACGCGATTTTCAGAACACGGAGCGATCCAGTGCACGTGTTTACCCGGGTGATGTTCATTGCTTTGCGACCCTTATATCACTGACGCTGCGCACCGCGAGAATCTTGGCAGGACTGCCGTCCAGTCGCGCGCGCCTTTGGTGCAAAAGTTGAATAGAGAATTATCTGAACTTGTCAGCCGCAGCTGGCGTACTATGGGCTGCATCTGCAAAGGAGACTGGATTTGGACGAACTAGCGCCGCAAGACGAACCAACGCCCCAAACAGAGATTCCCCAGGTAATAGCCCCCCCTCAGCCACCCAAACGCGGATTGCGATGGGTCTTTATTAGTGAGGATGGCATTCGCGCCGGCTGGGGCGTGCTGCTGTTCGTGCTGATTTTCATCGCTCTGGTAAGGTTCGCGGGGTTCGCGGTTCACCATCTTTTCCATCCGAAGCAAATCGATCCCCATGCCCCCTTGACGCCGCGGTTCGGTCTGCTCCAGGAAGGGCTATCGGCACTTTGCGTCTTTTTGGCCACGGCGGTAATGGCGCGGATTGAGCGGCGCGGGGCGCTTTCCTATGGCTACGAGGGTACGGCCCGCGCGGCGCGGTTCGTCTTTGGGCTGGTGTGGGGATTCGTTGCCATCTCCGTACTGGTGCTCACGCTGTGGAAGGCTGGACTGCTGGGATTTGACGGACAGATGCTGCATGGCGGATCGATGTGGGAATATGCCGCCAAATGGGGGCTGGTCTTTGTGTTTGTAGCACTGTTTGAAGAATCGCTCCTGCGAGGCTACGTGCAGTTCACGCTGACGCGCGGTATTGGCTTCTGGTGGAGCGCTCTGCTGTTGTCGTTCCTGTTCGGATTCGGGCACGGGAGCAACTCCGGAGAGTCGCCGGTGGGTCTTTTCTCTGCGGGCGCAATCGGCCTGGTGTTCTGCCTGAGCCTCTGGTACACGGGATCGCTGTGGTGGGCGGTGGGCTTCCACGCCGCGTGGGACTGGGGCGAGTCGTATTTCTATGGCACCTCGGACAGCGGCATGGTGGCGGGAGGACATCTTCTAGGCGAGCACCCGGCGGGCAAGCTGCTGTGGAGCGGCGGCGCAACCGGACCGGAAGGAAGCTTGCTTGTCGTTCCCCTGATACTGATCATTGCGCTGGCTATGTGGCTCTGGTGGGGGCGGCGGGTGACGTCTCCGTTTGCCGGCAGCGGGTGGCGGCCAGCCTGGAGCCGGAGACCGGTGACAGACGCTGGGCATCCGGATCAACCGGGTTTGCTCGCCTGAGGCGCAGCTCAAGTTTAATACCGGGGACAGAGGCGCAAGGACGATAGGTCATAACCTGGTACCTGACTGGTACAGGACACAACCTTCACTGTTGTCCAGCGAATAAAACAGTTCGATGTTGGTCCTACTTCGCAGCGGGCGCGGGTGCCGACTCCGCAAAATCCTGCCTGGTTGCATTCACCTGCTGGAGACGATATCCATCGCGGGTTCGCACGTGATACCTCTGCAGGTCCTTGCCCACCAGTTTCACGGTGATCGTACGCCAGCCACGGTTGGAGTTCGATTGCGGATAATAGCTGAGGGAGTAAAGGTGCGACAGGTCATCGCGGATCGAGGCGAATGCCCTTGTTTCATCTCTCCAGCTCTTGGCGAAATAGGCCTTGCCGCCCGTGGCTTTGCTCATGCGCTCAAAGACCGCGGTGGAGATCGGTTCCAGCTGCGCCTGCTCGGTACTGACCATGTAAATGATGGTTCCGGTGGACTGGGCCAATTCAGCCACATCCTCTGGAGGCACCATGCTGGCATTGTCGGGGCCGTTGGAGAAGACTACGACAACCTTGCGCCCGGTAATCCTGGCGGCATCCTTGACGGTCAAAAGCAGACAATTGTAGAGGGCGGCATCGTCTCCTGCGACCGTGCTCCGGACGCCTCGCAGAACCTCCGAGCGGTCAGTGGTCAGCGGCGCGGCCCGAGACAGATCGCGGCTGTACGAATAAAAGGCCACCTTGCTCGCGCTTTGCAGGGAACGAACGAAACCGGCGATGGCGTCCTGAGCAAAGACAAACCCCCGGTACATGTAGTTACTGGTATCGAAGAGTATGAAGACGTTGGCATCGGAGTAGCGGGATACGGGCGCCGGTGCGGGATTGACGTCTGAGGCCTGTTCGGTGGTTTGTACTACGGGCACGCCTTCTGACGAAGTGGTCTCCGTCACGGTTTCGGTGGGTTCACCGCCCGCTTCAAAGGTCGCGATCTTTTCCGGAATCCGATCCTCGGTAATGACGAAATCCTGAGGACGAAGGCCGGTAACATACTCTCCTTTGTTATCGGTCACCGCTACGTTGAGCTGTACCAGATTGACATTCACGCGAATCTGCGCCTGGTTGTCCTGGGCGGTCGTCCAGGCTCCAGAGCCCAGGAAGAGAGCGACGCATAGCCAGAAGCCGAGAAGATATCTCTTTGTCATAATCCTCCTGTGTTACACCGCGTCCGGCGGTGGCTCAACGCTGAGCAGTAGTCTTCGTTTCCGGCGGCAAAGTTATCCTGCCCTGCAGAAAGTCGTTGCCGGCCTCGTGCATCGCACGCACAACCGCGGGCCAATCTTCGTAATCGTTAGCGAATATCTTCGAAACCATCAAGCGCGTCAGCTGGGGAGACATAACGTTTAGCGTTACCGGCGAATCGCTTCTCTCGTCTGCCAGGCGAGCCCAATACAAGTTGCTGGAATCCCAGGATTCCCCGAACAACCGGCTGGAATAACCCGAAAATGCGGGGAAGGGCCTGACATTCAGCAATTCGCGGCTATAGGTTTGCGCCAATTCCGGATGAGGGATGCCGAAGTCCTTCGAGAGTCGCTCCAGGCTGACCTCTTCCGGATACTGGTGAGACAGTTTATCCAAAGCCTGACCAGCCGGCCCAAGGGATGCGCTCTCCTGCGGGAACCGCTGGCGAAACTCGGCGGCCAGATAGAAGCTGTCTGCGGGTAGAAGCTGGGCAATCTCGGCCGTCAGATCTTTCGACTGCAGGGCCTGCTCCATTTGCTCCAGCCGCTGCGGCGACATGCGATTGGAAAGGATAGAGACGACTTTCTCCCGCAACTGTGGGTTGCTCTGTGAAGCGGCCAGGAGCTCTTCTCCGGACCGTTGATAGAGTGCGACGGCGTGCTGCTCGCGCGGCGTTACACTCCACCAGCGTGAAAGAGTTGCACTGGCGAGAAGATCCGGCACTATTTCGGGCCAGATCAATGCCTGCACGTTCTCCGGCGCAATAAAATCCTGCTCCGCCGCGGCCAGGGAGTAGGGCAAGTCTGCAAGGGATCCGACCAGATAAGCCCCGCCGCCGGCGGGAGCGCCCACGCCGAATAACGTGGAGGCCCGCCAGACCTGCTTTTCACCCACAATCGTTTGTCCCGAGAAGTCGTGCGAGCGCACGAAAAGCGGATTGATGTGCAGAATCTGAGAGCCCGGCGGCTCATAGTAGGCATAGTTCAAGCCCACCAGAGTGTCCCTCAGGAAGGGGGCGAGCTGGCCGCGGGCAGCATCCAGCTTTGCGGGTGAGTTTGACTGCTGGATCAATTTCGACAGGTCTGTGCGCACCTGTACTTCGGAATGGCGCGCACTGTAAACACCCGGCGCCCACTGATCTTTCTCGCTTTCGGTAAAGATGGGACGCGGCATCTCGAATTCCCGCAGTTCGCTCGCCAGGGCGAGCACCCTCTTGCTGGGCGGGGCCCCGTGCGCCATGGCATTCAGCCCATCATTAAGTTCGAACAGCGTATCGAGAGAGGTCAGGCGCTGATCGTCCAGAACCAATCGCATCCTGTCGGCTACTTCAGATCGAATGTGCTCGCCCTGCTGGTTCTTTTGTGGAGGGCCAGCCAGCAGGTCGATGATTTCATCCTGGGAGCGGTTGGCTTTGCCGGTGGCCGCGAGCATCAGCTCGCCGAGCGATTTATAGCCTGCATCGAACAGCTGGGCCGGCGAGGCAGTCTTATCAAAAGGATCGATGACCTTCTGCCAGGACGAGTCAAGCTGGTCTCTGGGGATCTCTCCCTGCCGGGCCAGGATTTGCCAAAGCCCCAGATTGGCCTGAAAAGTTCCCAGGGCGTTTCCGCGGAATTCCTGGTTGGAAATTCGATCCAGCGCTTCAGCAACATTAATAAACCGCGTGACGGAAGCGTCGTTCAATTCCGGGAACTCGGAAAAGATGGGATACCAGCTGTTGAACTGCTCGTAATTGCGTGCCATCAGAAGCATAGTCTCGGGGGACAACTTCTTCTGGGCAGAGCGCTCGCTGTCCACTTCACCTAAAGTGAAATAGATCTGCAGCGGACTGCTATCTGTCTCGAGCCGCGAGAAAGCGGTCATCGCTTCCAGCAACTGCTCGGGATGGTTCCAATGCTGCGCACGCTTACCGTATTCCCGCACGGTCTTGAAATCGGTCTTCTGGCCCATTACCTGCTTCCAGAGATCGAGGTTGCCCGGGATGCGCGGTTCGCCATTAGGCATCCATTGCTGGCGGGTGAAGAGGACAAGAAGTTCGGGAGCCTTGCGAAACGAGGCGCGCGCGGCAAGGGCGTCGGGGTCTGGTTCGCGGAATGCCTCGTAGAGACGCTTGAGCCGCGGTTCCTGGGTGAAGTGCGCCTGCTGGGTTTGATCCACGCGGGCGAGGGTATCGAAATATGTAGCGAGCCAACCACGGTCCTGCGTCAGCAGATGGGTGACGAAATCTCCGGGTGATTCGGGACTGGCTCCCACCAGATCTCTCCAGCCCGCCTCCGCAGAAGCGCCTCCGGGCACAAGCACTTTTCGTGAGCGGACGCAGATCTGTGTACCGTAGAAATCCAGGACCCCGGCGGAAGGGAGCAGATTCCAAAGCCCAGGGGATCGTTGCAAGGCAAGCCGGGTTTCGGGATCGATCCTGGAAAACGCCCAATAGAGACGCGCCACCTGTGGATCGTGCATCAGTACGTCGAGCAAGTCCGGATTTCCCAGCTTTCTCCAGGTGCTGATGCTTGTCCAATCGCTTGGCCTGAACAATACCGGCACCCGCGTAAGCGGAAACGAATAGATGAACGGTGTGTTCGTTTGCAGCGCTTCCTCCAGCCGGGTGAGAGGGAAGCCGGAGTCGATGGTGAGAAAAGCGCTCTCCGGATTGTCGGTCACCAGCGAGATGTCTTTTTGTCCGCATGCATTGCGCAGACGATAGCCAAGCACCTGGAGCAGGGGTCCGACATTCTCGCAGTGCTCAACGCGGATTTCTCCATTTGGCGCCGTCAGGGCCTGGAGTTCTCTCGCCTGATGGACGTACCGCTCCAACAGAACCAGATACTCCGTTACTCCCTTGTGCTGATAACCGAGGATATATACGTCGCGGGCCAGCGCCGGCAGAACGTCTTCCGGAGAAGTCTTTTGACTGATACCCGCCATGCGCAGAAACGACCTGAGCGGCCCGGGAATGATGACCTGATTTGCCTGCGAAATGGCCGGGTCCTGGTCACTCGCGACGGCAGGGAGACAGAAGAGTACACATATCAAGGAGATTGCAGCGAAGATAGTTGTCTGACTACGAGGAAATCTCATAGGACGCCTCTTCAGGAACTGAAGAACTATGCCGTCATGGTGCCAGATTTTACAGCCACCACGTTATACCACCATTGGAAGTAATCCAAGGTCCTTCCTTTGCGTGCGGAACAATTCATGAAGTCTTGATTTTTGCCATGTCAACATTTGGCACTAATATCCTGAGTCCGAATCCCCGATCCCCTACCTTTACAAATTCCCGTATGAGGTCCGCCGGCCAGCCGAAGGGCCAGCCGAGAATGCGGAGAGTGAAGGAATGGGGAATTGAGAGTAAAATCAGTATTGTCACAAGGTGTCTACCCCAGGTAATTCTGGGGTACCCGCACGATGGGGGCGTCACGGTTTCGACGGGATCGCTTGCGACAAAGAGGCATGCCGGGGTGTGGGCACCCGTAATCGCTCGCAAAATGATAATTGCCGATCATCAACTGGCATACGCAGCTTAATTAATTAAGTTGCCGTCCCCCGAGGCTTTGCCTGTGGGCTTCGAAGGGACGTCGCACAGCAGGCTGGTCCTTATAGTTGGGTACGGGCTATGAGGACGAGATCCACGGACTAGCGATGCGCGCATCTTGTCGGTTCTGAGCGCGCAAAGCGAAACCTCCGGAACACGACTGAGCATGGAGCCTCTCTTTGTTGATAACGATTTCGGACGCGGGTTCGACTCCCGCCGCCTCCACCATAACTCTTTCAACAACTTACAAAATTATAGCTATTTCGTCGTGCGATATCGTAAGATGTCGCCGTGGCGCTCCACATCTATCGACGGCATCGCAGGGACTGTAAAGCCGGTCACGCGGAAGATTCCCTTAGCAGCGAATTCGATGAACGCAAGAAGGGCTGGAAGCGGTGTGATTGCCCGATAACAGCATCCGGGACGCTTGCGAAAAAATACCGCCGGCAAAGCACAGGGCAATGGGAATGGGAAGCCGCGCGCGCCATTGTCACCAATTGGGAGCAGGCCAGAGAATGGGGCGGCGGCGCCCCTACTCGACCATCGGACGACGCGCCGCCGGAGAGCTTAACCCGAATCACTATCACCGCGGCCACTCAAGCTTTCCTCGACCGCATCTCGACCAAAGGATTCGAGCCGGCGACGGAAAGCAAATACCGAACCTTCATCAAACAGCTTCGGGCAT
>DATAQX010000313.1:0-6605 GCA_036264455.1 Silvibacterium sp.
ATGATTTGGGTGGGGCCATGCTGGATGCGGTGAATCTGCATCTGGAGGCGCGAGGCATCCGCATCACCACGGGCACGATTGTGGATGCAACCATCATTCACGCGCCCAGTTCGACGAAAAACCGGAAGCAGGAGCGCGATCCGGAGATGCACCAGACGCGGAAGGGCAAGCAGTGGTACTTCGGGCTGAAGGCACATACCGGGGTGGATAGCAAAGAAGGCATCGTGCACTCGGTGTGCACGACGGCGGCCCACGTGGCCGACAAGCATATGTTGCCGGATTTATTGCACGGGGAGGAGCGCAAGGTGTGGGGTGACGGCGGGTATCAGGGGCAGGGAGAAGCCATCCGCCAGGCTGCGCCGCGGGCACAGGATATGACTTGCCGGCGGACGAAATATAAGAACTTTGTGGATGAGTTACAGCGGAAAAAGAACCGGATGAAAGCAAAAGTAAGAGCCCGAGTGGAACATCCTTTCCGCATCATCAAGCGGATCTTTGGATTCGACAAGGTGAGATACCGGGGTTTGAAGAAGAACCACAACCGGCTGTGCGCCTGCTTCGCCTTGGGTAACCTGTATCTGCACCCCAAACGGCTGGCCCTGCTCGGGGCGTAGTGTCTGGAAAATCCGCGTAAACAGCGGCTTCGGGCGAAATGCCGAGAAGCAGGCGACAGATCTGCACCCGCTAACCCCAAACTCCCTTGCATCATCACAGCCCGTCAAATCCACGGGTTGCTCAGAGGTTCCCTAAGTTGAACATCTTCACTCGGCTTTGGATGCGCCGGTTGTTTTCCCAAAACGGCGAACCATCATAGCCCGAAGCCCATTGTTGGCTTGAGTGAAGTGCCAGCCTTTCTAATCGCTAATCGCTAATCGCTAATCGCTAATCGCTAATCCCTGATCCCTGCTTCTCCCTGGCCGACAATTTCCCTCAACCTACTACAATAGAAATAGAGGATAGATACGGTTGCCTCGATTTCGCCCCGCATCGCCATAACTGCAATGAATTCAGTGATGTTTCGCTAAGCCCGTTGTTTTAAGGGACGCGACGTAAGTCATCTCCACTCTATGAGATACTCGCAAAACCTTTATAATCAATGCATTGCCACAAACAGCAGGTCATGAAAGTATTTTAGAATCAATGATTTGCGCGAAGACTGGAAAGGAGGGAGGGTAGGGTCAGTGTGGTTGGTTCTTCCACAGCAGCGGAACGTAGTACTCCTCGAGGTACCAGCAAAGGAAGAACAATATCGCCATGCCCGCCAGAGCCCACAGGAATAATCGCACGGGAAGGGTTCGAATGAGAGGTGGTTCAGGATGCTCGGTCAGGCGGAAGAGAAAGCCGCTGGCAAAACATACGCAGCCGGCCAGCGCGATCCGGAGCAGGGAATCCACCAGTCGATCTTCCCAGCTGCTGCCCGGAACAAAAAACGCACTCACCAGCAAGGCATAGAGCGACAGGATACTGATGATGAACGAGCACGCCTTGCCGATTTCGAGAAGCACCATCGCCTCCCCCGGGACAGCGAGGAAAGCCCCCGGAGTTATCCCTGAATTCCCCTTAGCGCTGGATAAACCTTCCGGTACGCCCGATACCCAACAGAATACCGCTCTGCAGTGTCCGCGTCAGGCACAATCTGCTGTGCGACCTCGATAGCTGCCTTGCACGCCGCCTCAAGATCGGCCCACACGCCGGCGCCGACTCCCGCCAGCAGCGCCGCGCCAAAGGCCCCGCCCTCCTCGGCCACCAGGACGTCCGCGGTGTAGCCATAGACCGCCGCCTGGATCTCACGCCACAATGGCCCACGCGCTCCGCCGCCTCCCAGCCGAACGCCCTTCACCGGAATCCCCAGCTCGGCGAAGAGTGTGAAGGTGTCCTTGAGCGAGTAGGCCACGCCTTCCATCACCGCTCGAACCAGATGCGCCCGCGTATGACTCGCCGTAAGCCCCACGAACGCTGCCCTTGCGCTGGAGTCGAGATGCGGAGTCCGCTCACCCAGCAGGTACGGAGTCCACAGCAGCCCATCGCTCCCTGCCGCAACCTCGGCCGCGCCGGCCGTCAGCGTGTCATAGTCCACCCCCGGAGCGATCGTATCCCGCAGCCAGCGCAACGAGAGTCCCGCTGCCTGCGTCACTCCCATCACATGCCATCGCCCGGGCACGGCATGGCAGAAGGTATGCAGCCTTCCAAGTGGATCGCGCGTGGGCGCTGCCGTCGCCGCGAAGACGACACCCGACGTCCCGATCGTAGCCGACACCGACCCCGGCGCCAGGATCCCCATACCGACAGCCCCCGCCCCCTGGTCACCGGCTCCGGCCACCACCGGCGTCCCGGACGCAAGCCCGATATTCCCGGCACCCCCCGAAACCTTCGCACAAACCTCCTGCGATTCAAACAATTCCGGCAGCCAGCTTTCGGGAATTCCGGCAATGCGCGCAACCTCCGAAGACCAGCGCCGATGCGCGACATCCAGTAGCAGGGTTCCCGAAGCCTCCTGAACATCCATCGCATACGTTCCCGTCAACCGGTAGCGAACGTAATCCTTGGGACAGAGAACATGCGCAATCCGCGCGAAGATCTCCGGTTCGTGCTTTCGTACCCAGAGCAGCTTGGTCAGCGTGAAGTTAGGCAGTGCGGGATTAGCCGTCAGCTCGATCAACCGCTCGCGCCCGATCTCCGCGTGCAGCCAATCGCACTCCTCGCCTGTCCTTTGATCGCACCAGATCAGCGAAGGCCGCAACACCTCGCCGGCGGCATCAAGCATGACCGCCCCGTGCATCTGCCCCGTAAGTCCGATGGCATCAATCCTGGGTGACCCGGCCGCGGCGATCACATCGCGAATCGCACCCTGTGCCGCCCGCCACCAATCCTCCGGATCCTGCTCCGCCCAACCGGGGTGGGGGCTTCGAAAAGCCACATGTTCCACCGCCGCCGAGGCGGCAAGTTTTCCGCGCTGGTCGACCAAGACGGCGCGGGTACCGCCAGTGCCAATGTCCAAACCAAGGAGCACGCTTGAAACTCCTGAAGTAAATCGATGTACTGCGTGAACACTCTATCACCAGCGACAGTCTCCGGTGAAATCGGAACAAGATGTAAGTGAGCGGGCAAAGAATCTTCTTGCGTTGCACCGCACTTTTCGGCTATCCATTGGGCTACCTTGCGCAGGCTGCTTCCCTCTCTCCCACAGTGCTGCACGCTTGTTGTCGATGGAGAATACGAATGAAGAGCCTGATCGCAACCACAAATGACCACACTGTTGCCCTGGCCCGCCTGGTGCTCGGAGTCATCTTCTTCATGCATGGCGCGCAGAAGACTCTCGCCTGGTTCGGCGGGTATGGCTTCCACTCCACCATGCACTTCTTCACAGGGATGGGGATTCCGGCGTTATTCGCATTTCTTGCCATCGCGGCAGAGTTCCTGGGAGGAATCGGACTGATCGTCGGCTTCCTGTCGCGTATTGCCGCCTTCGGAATTGCAGTGAACATGATCGTTGCCATCTTTATGGTCCATTTGCCGAATGGCATCTTCATGAACTGGTCTGGCAATCAGAAAGGTGAAGGCTATGAGTACCACCTGCTGGCCCTCACGATCTGCATTCTCATCATGGTTAAGGGCGGAGGTGCTCTTTCTGTTGACCACGCTCTTGCGAAGGCCTGAGGCTTGCAGTCTTTTTATCAGGACTATACGGAGGACGTTACTGTTCCGGCTCGCCGGCTAAGGTTCTGATGAGTTTGCCTATTTTGTGCGCGACACTGAATGACTCTGCGACAGAGGATGCATCAAGCAGTCCAAGTCCGCAGGTTGCTGTAATCATCGCGCCCTGAGCAAATCTCTGGGGATCGCCAGCCAAAGATGCGGCTTCCAGCCAGCGAATAAAGACGTTCGCGGCATCGACGGCATTCAGGCCTGGCCGCGTGGGGACAATACCGTAGGCAACCGTCCCTCCCTGATGCACGAAGTCAACTCCGTGAGAGTCAGCGAAGAACAATTCAAGTCCCTCATGGGCATCGAACGAAAGGATGTCCGGCTTTACGCGGCGCATTCGCTCGAATGGGCGCGCTGCGCAGCAATGCAACCCGGCGTAAGCTCCGCGAACTCGCGCGCACTCCAGCGTGACCGCCAAAGCGTTGAGCCTCTTCTCTTCTGAGACGGCGTTTGAGGGCGCTTCCAGACACAAGCCTGGTTCATCAACAAACAGCAGCACAGGCAGGCCAGAAGCTTGCAGGCGATCGACCTGCCAGCAAATGATCTGCGAGATGTGAAATGCGACGGCTGCAAACAGGGAAGGATCCGACAAGAAGGGTCGACCTCGGTGAAACAGATACGCCGACAGCGTAATTGGCCCCTCGATCTGCCCCTTGACGGCGACCGCAGAACTGAAGAGACCGGTTGCCAGCGCTTCTTCAAACGCACTAAAGCCTGCCGCGTTCGCCGGCGTCAACTCTCCGCTACTCCGGTGGAGCATCTCGACAAGCGAATCGATCCGTCCATCTTTTACCTGATAACCGAAGCCTTCGCTGCGAGGCTCGATCAGGTCTGCCGCAATACCCAGGCCCTGACCGATGATGCTCTCCAGTTCCGAGAGTTGTGGCAGCTGAGGCCAGAAGGGGATTTCCGGCGAGAATTCCGCAACCGACCGAATTGCCGATGCGACAGACGTGAGAGGCAGGCTGCCGATGCCTGTAACCGCGCCCGCTGGAGCGAAAGGCAACCGACTGGTGTGAGGCGTTCGACTGGTTTGAGATGGTATGGTTGTGGATCGCACCCTTTTAATTCTACGCAGAGGACTTTGCCGTCAGACTCCTGCTTACGCTAAGACTCGTTCGCTATCTCGCTATAATGAGAGAGACATTGCATGGCTAAATGCGGCAAGGTGATATTCATGGTTGCGACCTTGCAATACCTGAGACCATCAAAGATCAATGACTACAGCCCATCAACATCCTCTTCAAAAGATCCTCGACAGCCGAATCGCCATCATTGATGGAGCGATGGGCACGACTATCCGCACTTACGGCATGAAGGAAGCCGACATCCGCGGGGAACGCTTCAAGGACGCGACGAAGGATCTGCTGAACAACGGTGACCTCTTCTCCCTTACTCAGCCGGATATGATCTGTGACATTCATCGCCGGTTTTTGGAAGCCGGGGCGGACATTATCGAGACGAACACCTTTGGTGCGACCAGCATTACCCAGAGCGAATTTTTCGTGGACGACCCGAGAGAACACGGCGGCCGGAAAGATCCCCAGTTTTACCAAAAGGTCATCGACGATCCGTTCCTCGGCAACCTGGCCTGGGAAATCAACGAGAAGTCAGCACGGCAATGCCGTGAATGGGCCGATCGCGTGGGGAACGCCACGGGACTTCAACGCTTTGTTGCCGGGGCGATCGGGCCGCTGACCGTGTCTCTCTCGAACTCGCCCGATGCCGATGATCCAGGCTTCCGGGTGGTCACATTCGATCAGGTCAAGGCAGCCTATGCTCAGCAGGTGCGCGCTCTCATTGCCGGTGGCGTAGATCTGCTTCTGGTTGAGACGATCTTCGACTCGCTCAATGCCAAGGCGGCACTCGTCGCCATCCGCGAGGTATTCGATCAGGATGGACCGACTGCTCAGGGCAAGGAACTGCCGGTGATGATCTCGGCGGCGGTGGGCCGCGGCGGCGAGACGATGATCTCCGCGCAGACAGTTGAGGCATTCTGGAATGCGGTCGCGCACGTGAAGCCGCTGTCGGTGGGGCTCAACTGTTCTCTCGGTCCAGACCTGATGTATCCGTTCCTTGAGGAACTCTCTGAAAAGGCAGATGTAGCGATCTCGTGCTACCCGAACGCCGGTCTGCCGAATCCGCTGTCGGAAACCGGGTTCGATCTGGGGCCGCAGGACATGGCCCGTTATCTCGGCGACTTTGCACGTGGAGGGCTGATCAATATCGCGGGCGGCTGCTGCGGTAACACCCCCGAGCACATCGCAGCCATCGCCAAAGCGCTCGAAGGCAAGACTCCGCGAAAGCTGGGCCAGATTGAGGTCGTGGCGTGAGCGGGACCGCGGAGACAAAGCCGCTCCGTTTGTCCGGATCTCAGCCCTTCACCCAGCAACCCGGCGTTTACATCATGATCGGCGAGCGGACCAATGTGGCCGGTTCGCCCAAGTTCGCCAAGCTGGTCAAGGAAGGCAAATTCGAAGCAGCGGTGAGTGTAGCCCGCCAGCAGGTCGAGAACGGCGCCAATGTCATCGACATCTGCATGGACGAGGGCATGATCGACGGCGTCGCGGCAATGTCGCGCTACCTGCAGTTGCTGGCGAGCGAGCCCGAAGTCGCCAAAGTGCCCTTTATGGTGGACTCCTCGAAGTGGGAGGTCATCGAGGCAGGTCTCAAGTGCCTGCAGGGCAAAGGAATCGTGAACTCGATTTCGCTGAAAGAAGGCGAGGAGAAATTCCGCCAGAACGCCGCTACGGTGTTGAAATATGGCGCCGCAGTGGTTGTGATGGCCTTTGATGAAGAGGGCCAGGCCGCGACTTACGAGGAAAAGATCCACATCTGTGAGCGCGCTTATCGGATCCTGGTCGATGAGGTTGGTTTCCCGCCCGAAGATATCATCTTCG
>DATAQX010000328.1:0-4240 GCA_036264455.1 Silvibacterium sp.
TGCTGCTGTTTGCCATCGGACATACACTTGGGTTCCTGCAGAACAATCCCGCATGGGGAGTGGACGCGGTTCTTAGCGCAATGCGTTCCGTTCAGTTTGACGCGCAAGGTTTCACCCGGACTTACTGGGACTTCTTTAGTGCATTCGTGCTTTTTTTCTCCGTGTTTCTAATGTTCTCGGCGGTATTAGCGTGGCAGTTGGGCAGCGTTCGGGCAGAAGATTTTGGCGTTTTCATGCGACGTACTGCGTGGGCACTCGCCATCTCCTTTGCCGTGATCACAGCTTTGAGCTTCAGATACGCCTTCACCACCCCTATCGTTTTCTCAGCGATGATTACGGTGTGTTTCATTGCCGCAGCTTGGCTCTCAGCGAAGCCGATCCAACATTCCACCTGAGTTTGTCCGCAGTATTTCCAAGGAGGTCACCAATGTGGCGAGAACGGGCACTCAAGATTGTGTTGGTGTTGGTGGGGTTGCTGTTCACGGCTGGCATCTACCCGCTCGTCGGTTCCTTGCTGCATCCGGCTGATTCCGATACTGGCGACACAATGATGCTCAGCCTCTATGTCGCGCTTGGAATCTTCCTACTCATCGCGGTGCGGAATCCATCTGCGCATCGCAGCCTGATTGCCTTCGCAGCATGGTCGAGCTTCGCCCATGCGGTGACGATGTCGATACAAGGACTGGAAATGCCGAGTATGCGCACGGGATTTCTGATCGGGTCGGGTGTGCTGGTTGTGATTGGGGTGGCTCTGATCGCGCTGGCTCCGGGAAGGAAGTCAGTTGAGGAGACGGCGGTGGTGGGGGCCATGGAACCCACGTCCGAAAATCCGGACGTGGGGCACCCGCGTGCTCTCTCGCATGCGTTATCGTAGACCGTGGCCGAAACGAAAAAAGCTCCGAAACCGCGAAAGCGAGCCCTCAACAAAAAGATCATAGCCAGTAATATCTCTGAGGCTCAGGCTGAACTTGCTAAGCTTCTGCACAGGCTGCTCACGGGAACATTGAATGAAACCGCGCTACAGGTGGGACTTCGCCATGCTTATCATCACCTCAACTTCGCCTGGAATATCAGACACGTCTCCAAATCACGCTACGCTTCACTAAGTCGGAAGGAGTTTGAGGAGTGGGGAAGATATCCCGCCGACATTGACGAGGATTGAATCGTCATCACAAGGGTCAGCGGATTTGCGAGGTTAAGGGATGAACAAGAAAGCACTCATCTCCTGGTCCAGCGGCAAAGATAGCGCGTGGACGTTGCATGTGTTGCGGCAGAATGGCGAGTATGAGATTGCCGGGCTGCTTACGACGATGAATGCTGCCTTCGATCGCGTGGCCATGCACGGCACGCGGAGGGAGCTGATCGAGGCGCAGGCCGAGGCGGCGGGACTGCCTCTGATTACGGTTCCGCTGCCGTGGCCGTGCTCGAATGAGCAGTATGAGGCGGCAATGCGCGAGGCGTGTGCGAGGGCGGTAGCGGATGGCATCGAAGTGATGGCGTTTGGGGATCTGTTTCTCGAGGATGTGCGCCGGTATCGCGAAGAGAAGCTGGCGGGATCGGGGCTGACGCCGGTGTTTCCGCTGTGGGGCTTGCCGACGCGGGAGCTGGTGCGCGAGATGCTCGCGGCCGGAGTGAAGGCGCGGATTGTGTGCGTCGATCCGAAGCAGCTGCCGCGGGAGTTTGCGGGGCGCGATCTCGACGAGGCGTTGTTGAGTGCGATGCCGGAGGAGGTCGATCCGTGCGCGGAGCAGGGTGAGTTTCATACGGTCGCGTACGCCGGGCCGATGTTCCGGCGGGCGATTCCGGTTGAAAACGGCGAGGTGGTCGAGCGGGACGGGTTTGTGTTCGCGGATGTGAAAGTGCAGGGAACGGGGAATAGGGATTAGGGATTAGCCATTAGGGATTAGCCATTAGGGATTAGAACCTCATATCTGAGAAGAAGCTCCAAACGCTGAAACAACCTCCTGACACTTCCCGAAGAAAATTCCTCGTTTCGATGAAACGCCGTCAAGCTGCTGCGCACTACTCCTGCAGACGCCAACAGGCGCCAATTCAAACGAAAGGAAACACCACTATGTCTAAGGAATTTGAACCTCGTTTCACAAATTCTGGACCGATCCGCGTCACGCTTCCGCTCTCTGTCGCTTACGACCTCGAGAAGTTTCAACAGGCGTTAGCCAACATCGCTCAGCAAACCGGCCATACCGGCTGCACTTCCGGAAGGGACCTCACGTTCATCGCCGCTCTCGAGTATGTCGTCAACCCCGCAAGTCTCGACGTCACCGTTGCCGGTCTCGGAGTGGAAGGCCAGTGAGCCTCCCTGAACTGGGCGTTGGTCTCACCTGGTTCTCTGCCTTGGGGCCGGTTCTTGATGAGAATCCCGGCCTCATCGACCTGATAGAGATCGAGCCGCAGACCTTCTGGCGTCGCGATCCCGTCGGCGGTAAGCTCGTCGTCGATCAGCCCATGCTCCACGAGCTCCTAGCGAACCCCTTGCCCAAGCTCATCCATGGCATCGGCTTTCCTGTGGGCGGCACGCGCCCGCCGACACTCGAAGAGCTCAACCCGCTCCGCGATGTGGCCGTTGCCCTTCAAGTGCCCTGGCTCAGCGAACATCTCAGTTTCAATCTTGTCGGCGAAGCGCGAAGCTCCCATACGCACCGCACCAGCTTCCTTCTGCCGCCGCGCCAGACCGCTGCAGGCGTAACGGCTGCTGCCCGCTCCATACGAGCCATGGCTGAGCGTATGCCCGTGCCCGTCGCCATCGAAACCGGCGTGAACTATCTTGGACGACGCCCTGACGAGCTGCCCGATGGTGAGTTCGTCGACCGCGTCGTTCGCACTGCTGAGTGCGGCATACTGCTTGATCTTCACAACATCTGGACCAACGAGCGCAACGGGCGTCAGCGCGTCAGCGAATACCTCGGTCAGATCTCGCTGGACCGTGTCTGGGAGATTCATCTCGCCGGCGGCTCCGAGCACAACGGGTACTGGCTCGACGCACATTCCGGCGCCATCCCAGACGAGCTTCTCCAGCTCGCTGAGCAGGTCATTCCCCGCTTGCCGAATCTGAAGGCCATCATCTTCGAGCTCTTTCCCGCCTACCTGCCTACCTTCGGCATGGATATGTTTCGCTCTCAGCTTGAAAGCATGCATCATCTCTGGACGTTGCGAGGGATCACCCAAGCGAGCGCGCCTCGACGCTCAGCATCCGCAACCTCTGCGGATCGCCCTCCCTCGCCCCGCGAGGGGCTATCACCTTGTGTGAGCCCCTCGCCCTGCCAATCGGTCGCGGTTTGTGAAGAGCTGGAGCCCGGCGAATGCTCTCCGCACCAATCGCCTTCGCTCCACGAATGGTCGCCCAGCCCGCGTGAGTGGGAAGATACGCTCGGCGGCCTCGTCACAGGCGGAGATTCCGCTTCACCTCTCGCCCGCGAGCTCAAGTCCGACCCCGGCATCCCGCTCATCCGCGAATTGATTGGGGAATTCCGCGCCTCGATGATCGTTCGCACGCTGCGCCTCTCCACGCGCCTCATCATGCTCGAGCGCGGCCGCGAATACCTCGATGAATTGCTCGCCGATTTCTATCGCGCCAATCCGCCGCAATCCTTCGCCTCCGAAGAAGCCGACGCCTTCACAGCTTTTCTGCGCGAACGCCGGCCCGACGTGCCATTTCTCGACGAGGTGCTCGAATATGACCGTGCCGTCATCTCCGTCGCGCTCGAAGGCAAGGAAAAACTCCTGCCCTTCCACGCCGATCCTCTGCCACTGCTTCGCGCACTCGGCGAAGGCCGGCGGCCTGTAGACATTCAGTATGGAAACTTCGAGGTGCTGTTGCTCCCTGATGCGATCTCCGAAGATGCGGAGCTCTCCGCTCTGCAGGTGATTCATTGACCGCTCCTGCCTCGCCGCCTACACTTGCAGCGCGGCGAGAGAATTTCATTAATCCGGGCTTGTATGGCAAAACATTCCGCCGAAGACCGCCTCAGCCGCTTGTCTGAGATAGCTCTTGCCTTCCCCGAGGCCACACGCCAAATCTACGGATCGCACGCGCAATTTCTCGTCCGAAAAAAGACCTTTGCCTACTTCCTCGATAACCATCACGGCGATGGCATCATCGCGGTCACCTGCAAGGTGCTGCCCGGCGAGAACGACGCACTCACGAAAGCGCAGCCCCGCAGGTTTTATCTGCCCGCCTACCTCGCGTCGAGAGGCTGGGTTGCGCTGCGCCTGGACGTGG
>DATAQX010000348.1:0-11290 GCA_036264455.1 Silvibacterium sp.
CACGCCGGCGTCTCCCAGCCCGCTGTCTCCAAACACCTGACAGTCTTGAAGCGGGCTAAATTAGTGCGGCATCGGCGCGAAGGGCGCGAGACTCACTATCGCGCGCAGCCCGATGCTCTGGCGCCGATGGTGGACTGGCTCAACCTTTATGGAGCCTTCTGGCGTGACCGGTTTGACCGTCTTGAAGCTCTTTTGGAAAGGATGGATTCATGAGCAATCCAGCAGAGACTCCCCGTAGCCTCGTGATCGAGAGGGGATTCGCACACCCGCCAGAAAAGCTGTGGCGCGCGCTCACCGAGAGCCCGCTTCTCGCGCAATGGATGATGAACAACGACTTCGAGCCGGTGGTCGGACGGAAGTTCCAGTTCCGGGCCGATCCCATGCCGAACTGGGATGGCGTTGTCGACTGCGAGGTGCTGACCGTCGACCCATTACAGCGCCTGTCCTATAGCTGGGGTGTTGGGGGAAGTGAAGCCGGGCTTCAATGGGTAGTGCTCCTGACGTTGACTCCAGCGGAGGGCGGCACCCACCTTCGCATGGAGCAGTCCGGCTTCCGTCCCGATCAGCAGGCAGCTTATCAGGGTGCAAAGTACGGCTGGCAGAAGTTTATCGGCGGCCTGGAACAAGTTGTCGCCGGGCTCGAATAACGTCGCCATATTGCGCAGGCTCGCGAGTTGAGGAGGAAGACATGGAGAACGTGACTGAACGCGAACGCTATGATCCGGGTCCGGCCCGGGGGGCGCAGGTACGAAAGAACGGAGAGAAGTGGACGCTCATCCTCATCCGAGAACTGCGGCACGCGCCGGCGATGGTGTGGGAGTCGCTGATCGATCCGGTGCAGCTGCGCGAATGGGCGCCCTTTGAAGTCGATCGGCGTCTGGATACCACCGGAGCCGCGGTGAACCTCACCTGGGTGGGAACGGCAAACGTTTCCGAAGCAACAGTGATACGAGCCGACGCTCCCAGGATGCTTGAATACGGCGATATGCGGTGGGAGCTCGAGCCGCTCGGCAACGGCACGCGCCTGACACTGTGGCACAGCATCGATCGCCGCTTCATCTCGTGGGGCGCCGCGGGCTGGCACATCTGCATCGACGTCCTTGAGCGGCTCCTCGCGGGTGAGGCGATTGGACTCATCGCCGGCGCCGCGGCCATGAACTTCGGCTGGCAGCGATTGGTCACCGAATACGCCAAGCAGTTCGGTACTGAGGCACCCAGCTGGCCGCCTAAGGGGGCTAAAAAGTCGTGAGGAGGTCCCATTGAACTGGAACAAATGGGTTCGGCAGACCCACCGCTGGCTGTCCATGGCCTTTACGGTGGCCGTCATCGTCAACGGCGTCGCTGTGGTACAGGGGAAGTACAACTCTAAGCTGGGCCTCGTGGCGGTGGCAGTGCTCGCCTTGATGTGGTTCACCGGTATGTACCTGTTCGTGCTGCCGTATGCCGCAAGGTGGCGCAGCCGGCGACACAGCGGCTGAATGGGCGGTCGTCCGTGGGCAAGGAGTGGGGTTGGGCAGCGGCCACTGGTGTGCTCTGGGGCGTGTTACTTCTTCTGGCGCCCGCTCCAAACGCGCTTGCCAGAAGCAACGGATTGCTCATGAAAAGCCGACTTCAGGGAAGCGATGCTCTTACGTTATTTTCTCTTGAAGGCATCGAAATAGTGGCTTTCGCCTACATCCTCATATTCCTCTGCGACCGATATACCAGCAGCTCCGAGCAGCTTCCTGTACTCCACGGCTCCCAGGGAGATTGATTCCAACCCTGTCATTGCATCGTTCCAAACAGCAGGTTTGGCGGTGGAAGTGAATAGCAGACGGCCACCCGGTACCAGGATATCGGCGAATCTCCGGATCAGGCGATGCTGCTCTTCAGCCTTGAGAAGGAACATCAGCCCAATTGACAGGGCAGCATCGAAGGTTCGATCAAACAATCTCGACTCTAGAACGCATTCGCAAACAATGGGCGTGCCGGGCAGGTTGCGTTGGAATGCCTCGACAAACGATGGTGCTGCATCTACCCCGAAGACATGAAGCCCTTCGTCGACCAGTACCACCGTGATGGGAAAGCCGGGTCCGCAGCCTAGATCAATGACGCTGCTGCCGCGCGGTAGTGTTCTCGCCCACTGCCGCACTTCCTTCACGCCGATTCCAATGGACCGAGTGCGACTATTGCCACGACGCGCAAGAAATTCTTCCGAGACCGCTTCGTATCCATTGGATCGATCCATGTGTTGAGGGTAGCAAGCCGTCCAACTCTTGTTGATAACAAGTCTCTTGGGATCTATAAACGCGCATTTCGTCAGCGATAGACGACCGATGAGACGCCGACTTTCCTCTACTAATCCAGTCTCTATGGGCGGATAAGTGGATTGGACCCATTTGTCACTACCAATGCGGTTAAATCCTTTGCGGAGGTTGCAGGCTACGCTGAACGCAGATAAATTAGCTGCGAGATTCGAATCTGTCAATGAAAGGACTGTCCCCGTGGAATCTGCCTCTGCATTCATCGACCAGAAGATCAAGGAACTTGGAGACTGGCGCGGAAAGACGCTCGCGAAAGTGCGTGACATCATCCACGAGGCTGACCCTGAGATCGTCGAAGAGTGGAAGTGGGCGAAAGCCACGAACCCCGGAACACCCGTCTTCTCTCACGGCGGCATCGTCTGCACGGGAGAGACGTACAAGAACGTCGTCAAGCTGACCTTTGCCAAAGGAGCTGCGTTGAAGGACCCTTCAGGTCTGTTCAACTCCAGCCTCGAGGGGAATGTCAGGCGCGCCATCGACATCCACGAAGGCGACAAGGTCGATGAGGCGGCCTTGAAGGATCTCATCCGCGCCGCAGTGGCGCTCAATCTTAAGACCAAGCCGAAGTCCCAGCGAGCTACCAGCAAGCGGGCCGACTAGCTTTATCGCAGGTCGGCATGTCTCCTCCCGTAGCAGGCGACTCAATTGTTAGCTACTCCATCCTTAACAACTGCATCGGGTTCACCGAAGCCGCTCGGCGGGCAGGCAGATAGCAGGCCAGCACCGCTGCCGCCAGCAGGACCGACCCCACTGCTCCAAAAGCCGAGAAGTCCATCGCGCCTACGCCGTACAGCATAGTTTGCATGGCTCGACCCACGAAGTATGCGCCAATCAGTCCGAGAGCCGATCCAATGCAGGCCAAAAGCACGCCTTCGCGCACCACCATCCCGACCACGCGGTTTCGGCTTGCACCCAGCGCCATGCGCAGGGCAATCTCATGCGAGCGCTGCGCGACGGAGAAAGCCATCACTCCGTAAATGCCTATCCCGGCCAACAGCAGCGCGACGATGGCAAAGCTGGTGAAGAGCACCACGCTGAAGCGGTCTTCGGCGAGCACGTCGGACCGTACCTGCTCCAGGGTGCGGGTGGTGGCGAGGGCAATTTCCGGATCGACGGAATGCACGGCAGCGGCGATGGCCCTGGTCATAGATGCGGGGTCTTCTGCAGTTCGGACACCGATGCCCGCGCTTGGCCAGGGAATCTGCCAGAACGGGATTTCGATCTCGGGATAGTCTTCACGAAGGCCGCGGGTGCGCACGTTGTGGAAGACGCCGACGATCTGCCACTCAATGGGTGGTCCAAGGCGCGTGACGCCGGGGATGAGCTCCTCGACGGAGACGCGCTGCGTGAGAGGATCCTTGTCCTTGAAGTATTTCTGCACCAAGCTCTCGTTGACCATGGCTACTTTGACGCTGGAGGCATTGTCCTGATCGGTGAAGGTGCGGCCGCGGACGAGACGGATGCCGAAGGTCTGGAAATAATCCGGAGTGATCATGCCGAATCTGGTATTGGGCCGCTGCGAAGGATCGGAATATGTGGGCCCTCCGGGAATGGTGAATGGCATGCCGAAGCCGGCGCCTTCGAGCGGCAGGCCGGTCTCGGCGGAGACATGCGTGACGCCGGGAACGGAGCCAATGCGATCGAGCATCTGGCGATAGTAGGTGGTGATCAGTGCAGGATCCTTGGGACGCGAGTCCGGTACGCTAAGAAAGAACGTGAGGACGTGATCGGACTGAACGCCGAGATCGACGCGCAAAAGGTTCGAGAAGCTGTGGATTGCCAGGCCAGCTCCAGCCAGAAGCGCCAGGGCCAGTGCGAATTCGCCGACGACCAGCGCCCGACGCAGACGGTGTCGTCCTGGGCTCATTCCGGAGCGGCCACCCTCTTTGAGGGCTTCGGCAGGATCGACGCGCGAGGCGTACCAAGCGGGGGCGCAGCCGAAGAGCAGTCCGGCGAGGGTGGTTGCAGCAAGGGTGAAGAGCAGAATCGGGATGTTGAGACGGAAGTCGGCCTCACTCGGCAGGATGTCAGGAGGCACGGCGGCGATGAGCCCGCGCAGCATGCCATAGCCCACTCCGATGCCGAGCACGCCTCCGGCGACGGCCAGCAGCAGGCTCTCAGTAAGAAGCTGCGCGAAAATGACGCGCGGGGTTGCGCCCAGTGAGCCGCGGACGGCCATCTCTTTCTGGCGGGTCATGCTTTTCGCGAGCAGGAGATTCGCCACGTTCACGCAGGCGATGAGGAGCACGAATCCGACTGCGCCGAGCAGCAGCCAGAGGGTGAGGATTCTCTCTTTGGGCAGAAAGTCGTCCTGCAACGGCTCCACGAAGGAACCCCATCCCTTGTTGCTCTTTGGATAAGCCTGGGCGATGCGGGCCGTGACGCCGTTCATGTCGGCCTGCGCCTGCGCGATGGTGACGCCGGGTTTGAGCCGGCCCATGACCAGGATCCAGTGAAAGTCGTGATTCACCTGCTCCGGCTTGAAGGCCAGCGGGACGACCAGATCGCCCTGGCCGCGATCGTAAAGGCCAGCCGGGAGCACACCGACGACGGTGTAGGGCTGGCCATCAAGTCGGACAGGCTGGCCAAGAATCTTTGGGTTGGCGCCGAGGTGTTCCCAAAGCTTGTGGGTGAGGATAATGACGTGATCCCTGCCGGGCTGTCCTTCATCAGGAAGAAAATCACGGCCCATGAAAAAGGGGATGCCAAGCATGCGGTAAAAGCCGGGAGTGGTGCGGCGGCCGTCGATGTTCTCCGGCTGATCCTTTGTGGCGATGTTGAAGGAACCGCCAGTCCAGGCATTCAGGTCCTGGAAAGAAGAGCTTTGGTTCTTCCAGTCGGTGTAATCTCCGGCGGATACGCCGTTGTGAAAGCCCTGAATCTTCGACCAGACGACAACGAGCTGTTTGGACTGGGGATAGGGCATGGGCGCGAGCAGCGCGGCGTAGTCCACGGTGAAGATGGCAGTGTTAGCGCCGATGCCGAGGGCCAGCGTGAGCAGAACGGTGATGGTGAGGCCAGGATTCTTGCGCAACATGCGCAGGCTGAAGCGGAGGTTCTGAAGCAGAGTCTGCATCACGCACCTTGAGTTGCCGCCTGGAATGAGAAGCTACGCGCGCAGAACCGCGCATACATAACATACGCAGCGAATACGAAAAGGTTCGTAAAAAATTCGAAGGTTGCAGGGAAGACGCGAAAATCTGTGATGAATGGAGAAAAAGACAGGGAACACTTGAGCACTTGTATGACGCTTGACTCCCGCACATGAAGGAAGGGGTTAATTCAGCGCTTCGGTAGTACTCTTATCTCATCTTATTTTCCGGAGGCGAGCATGAGCCTGAGCCATACATCCAAATCCGTCCCCAGTCAGTCCATACTGGGTGAGATCGACGCGCGGGTCGCACGACAACATCTTCTTCAGCATCCCTTTTACCAGGCCTGGTCGCGCGGAGAGCTCTCGCTTGAGGCATTGCGCGATTACGCTGCGCAGTATTACCACCACGTTGCGGCGTTTCCCACGTATCTCTCCGCCGTTCATGCTCAGACCGAGAACGCTGAAGTGCGCCGGCATATCCTCTCGAACCTTATCGATGAAGAAGCGGGCACGCCAAATCATCCCGAGCTGTGGCTGCGGTTTACAGAGAGCCTGGGTCTGGACCGCGCCGAAGTGAAGCAGGGAGCGCAGTGGCAGGAGACTAAGAGGCTCATCGAGGACTTTCGTTCGTGTTGCAGCAGCCGGGGGACCGGAGTGGGATTGAGCGCTCTTTATGCTTACGAGAGCCAGATTCCGTCGGTGTCTGAGAAGAAGATTGAGGGCTTGAAGAAGTATTACGGCTTCTCGAATCCGGATGACTACCAGTACTTCACCGTACACATCGAAGCTGACCGCGAACATGCTGCGGTCGAAGCCGCACAGATTACGCAGCTGGTGGACGAGTCCGAACGTGCGGCTGCGCTGGAGGCGGTTGGAGAGGTGCTTGCCGGTCTCTACGGTCTGTTATCCGCAGTATGCGAACGGCACGGCGTTGGGATGACCTGCGTCAATTAGAGCGATTCAGGTGCAAGAAAAGCCCGGCTTTTGACCGGGCTTTTTCTCCGTTCGTGTTGAGCTGGTCAGAAACGCGGGCATCCCTGGCCGTCGGTTACGGTGTTCAGGATGTTGTTAGCTGCCTGCAGCTCGCGGCTGTAGCAGTGGCCGAAGGTGTCTTTATAGGTATAGGTCTGCTTGCTGCTCTGTCCGCTATTGGGGCCGAGAGAGAACCCGGTGGGTGACGCAATGAAGGTCGCCGTGTCTCCAGAGGTCACCTCGTTGCTCACGCTCGAATGAAAGATGGGAAATCCTTCGAGGGTATCGGTCTCGTTGCGCTGATAGTTTTGATCGACCGTGCTGACCTGGCCGATGTTGCCGTTGCTCTCAAGCGTTTCGAGATAATTGATGGTGAAGGGATAGGAGACATTGCGCTCTTTGGTGGTGAAGAAAAAGCCATCCTGAGTCGTTGTCTTCTGGTCTACTGTCGAGGTTTGCACCACGCCCTGGCCGAAGGTGTTTGAGGTGGAGGTCACGGTCTGGGCATTGCTGAAATTCACGTTGCCGTCGACCTTCGTGCTGACCCGCCCGTGCGAAGTGTTTACGAAGCCAGCGATGGTGAATTTCTGCGCGCTGGTTACGGTCGCCGTCCCTCCGCCGTTGCCGCTGGAATCGAAGCTGACATTGCTCACGACTGACGGGTTGGGATCGGTGAGAGTGTTTTCTGTGACCGCGCCCGTTACATTTTTGCTTCCATGGTCTTCGTAAACGAGCAGCGTTGCAACAGTGGTGAAGTATTGGAAGGCGTTATACACGGTGACGCCAACCGTATGCTGTTGTCCGTCGCTTAAGACTCCGGCGAAGGGAGTGAGGTCGACGCGGTAGGGCAGCAGGTTCAGGGTCTGCACGCCGGGGATAGGTATCCAGAGGCCGGGATCGACGCCGCCGGTGTAGATCCAGGGAAAGACGGGGGCCACACCGGCGGGCTTGCCGTCGATGCTGACGTTTACCTGGCGGAAAGCGGTGTTGCCGCAATCGTTGACCTCACTGGCGACACTGTTAGGCAGGCAGAGGAACCACTGCTCCTCCTGGTTCTGGCTTTGTGCGAGCACATCGATGTAGGCGCTTTCGACGTTTGTCGGCAGCGTGAAGGTTTCAGTCAGCTCGGGATTCGAGTTGTTGAGTAGGGCGCTGCCGTTGTTGGGTAGCGGCAGAACCATGTCCGCAGCTCGAGGTGCGGGATTGCCGAAGTCGGCCTGGTAGAACTCCAGCTTGAAGGTGCCGAAGATGGTCGAGGTCAAACCATCGGCGCCGACGATGTTGCCCAGGCTCGCGTAACCGGTTTGCGGTGTCTCGAAGAGAGAGCTGTAATCGGTGAGGTCGCGCTCCACATGCCACGTGTCGGTTTGATTCTGTAAAGGCTCGGCGGTGGTGCCGAAGTAGATGTTTACGTTGTTGAAGAAGACCTGTCCGGTGCGGTCAAACTGGACGCCCGCCTGGATGGAAAAGTCACCGGTAAAAATGACTTTCGCCCATGGGCCGGGGCAGTCGGCGGGAGGCGTGAAGCTGAAGGTCTTGTTGTTGAAGTCGGCGAATGCCTGGTTGGTGAGCAGCGTGACTTCGCAGTGCTTTGTGTGCGGCCGCGCGACGAGAGGGTCGGCGGTCGCCTCGAGAGAAGAGCCGGTTTTAATCGAGGGATAGAGCGATGCGCTCGATTGAGCTAAGAGCGGAATAGCTGTGGCAGCGGCGAGCAGAGCAAACAGCGGAGCTCGAAGACACGAACGGGAGGAGAGTAACGTATGCATCGATGATCCTTTGGCTGTAAGTGGTGGAAAGCTGACTGCGGTGGAATGCAGGGCCAAACTACCAGCTATGTGGCAAAGGTTTGCCACAACAGAAAGAGATTCAATCCTACTACGATACTCACCGTCAACCACCCCAGCCCATGGGTTGTCCGCTGATTGACGAATTCGCCCATCACTTTGCGATTTCCGGTCAGCAGCAGCAGCGGAATCAGCGCGAAGGGCAACGCGAAGCTCAGCACTACCTGGGAGAGAATCAGGATCTTCAGGGGATCCAGTCCGATGGCAATTACCACGATTGCAGGGACCAGCGTCAGCAGCCGGCGCAGAAAGATGCTGAAGCGGATGTTCAAAAACCCTTCAATGATCACCTGACCGGCCATCGTGCCCACAGTTGAAGACGAAAGCCCGGAACAGAGCAACGCCAGGGCAAAAATAAACGCGGAGGCCTCGCCCAGCAGCGGTCCGAGCGTCCGGTGGGCATCTTCAATGGGGTTGGCTAAGACCTGGCCTCCCAGAGCCGCGGCGGCGACGATCAGCATGGCTGAGTTCACCAGCCAGGCCGCATTCATGGCCGCGAAGACATCGATTGTCTCAAAGCGCAGGTGACGCAGCCGCGAGAGATACCTGTGCCGCGCATTCCCTTCCTTCTCCTCGCGCAAACGGGGCTGCACCAGGGCCGAGTGCAGATAAATCACGTGCGGCATCACCGTCGCGCCCAGCATTCCCACGGCGATGTAAATGCTCTTCCCGTCCACCATCGGTACCAGCGTGTGCAGCGCAACCGCCGACCATTGCGGGCGAATCATCAGCATTTCGATCGCATAGCAGACACCGATCACGCACACGAAGCCCATGATGGCGTATTCCAGTTTGCGAAAACCCCACAGCTCCAGCGCCAGGATGGCAAAGACACAGATCGCGGAGAGTATCGCGGCGAACATGAGAATTTCCGTCTTGCTCCAGCCATGCACCAGGAGCCAGGGACCGAAAAGCAGATAGAAGCCGAGCGCCGCGCCGAGGAACTCTGCCATATCCGTGGCCACGGCCGAAATCTCGGCCGTCACCCATAGAAAAAGCGTCACCGGCTTCGGGAAGCGCTCGCGGCAGTTCTGCGGCAGCGTTCTGCCTGTGGCAATCCCCAGCTTGGCAGCCAGATATTGAATCAGAATCGCCATGGCATTCGACCACAGCAGCACCCACAGCAGCTTGTAGCCAAAGCGCGCACCGCCATCGAAGTTCGTGGCAAAGTTACCCGGGTCAATGTAAGCGATGCTGGCCACAAATGCCGGTCCGAAGTACGACCACAGCTCCGAGCTGCGTAGACGGGGCAGCAGGGACGGGCGGGCGACTTGGGTCGTGGGGGTGGCCATGCGCTTTGCTCAGTATAGGGAGGATTTCCAGGTTTGTAAACTATAGTTAATTTATTTTTATTAACAATTGTTCACATACCGGGCCGGGGCGCCCTTCGGATTACGCTTTGGCTTGGCGGAGCCGAAGGCATGCGATAGGCTGGCCAAGGAATCATTCAAGGAAAAACGGAGAGCGTTCCTCCTCATGAAAGTGCTCGTCATCGGCGCGGGTGGTCGCGAACATGCCCTGGTTTGGGCCCTCCGGAAATCTCCGCGCGTCACGGACATCGTCTGCGCGCCCGGCAACGGGGGCATCGCCTCGGCTGCGCGGTGTGTGCCTGCCAGCCCCAAAGACCTCAACGACATGTTGCGCGTGGTTGCGGAAGAGGCGCCTGACCTTACCGTCGTAGGCCCTGAGCTGCCTCTCTCGCTCGGCCTTGTCGATGAGCTCATCCGACGCGGCCTCGCGGTCTTCGGACCCACCCGCGCCGCGGCCATGCTGGAAACCAGTAAGGCCTTCGCCAAGCGTTTCATGCAGCGCTACAAGATACCTACCGCCAGCTACGCGGTATGCGCCACGCGGCAGGAAGCACTCGACTCCCTTCACCTCTTTCATCTGCCGGTCGTCATCAAGGCCGACGGGCTCGCCTCCGGCAAGGGCGTGCTCATCTGCGAATCGAAGCGTGAGGCCGAGGAGGCCATCGCCGGGCTGTTCAGCGGCAAGCTGCTGGGGAGTGCGGAAACGAGCGTGGTCATCGAAGAGTTCCTCAGCGGAGAAGAGGTTTCCTTCCTCCTGTTGAGCGACGGCAAGCACGTCGCCCCGCTTGTTCCCGCACAGGATCACAAACGTCTGGGCGAAGGAGATACCGGACCCAATACCGGCGGCATGGGGGTCTATTCGGCCGACTCGATCCTCGACACGCAGATGAGCGAGTGGCTGGTGCATCATGTTGCCCAGCCCACCATCGATGGAATGGCCGCCGAAGATGCTCCCTTCATCGGCGTGCTCTACTGCGGCCTGATGATGACGGCGCGCGGCCCGATGGTGCTCGAGTACAACACCCGCTTCGGCGATCCGGAGACGCAGGCCATTCTTGTCCGTCTGGAAAGCGACCTTCTGGACGCCCTCGAGGGCTGCGTCGAAGGCCGCCTCAGCGAAACCGAGTTCATCTGGAAACCGGGCGCATCCGCCTCTGTGATTGCCGCGTCGGATGGTTATCCTGGCAGCTATACCACCGGACATCGCATCACCGGGCTCGAGGCCGCTGCTGAGATTCCCGACGTTGAAGTCTTTCATGCGGGCACCGCCCTGGTCGACGGCAACTATCTCACCAGCGGAGGCCGGGTGCTGGCGGTTACGGCCACAGCCGACTCCATCGACGCCGCGCTCCACCGCGCCTATGAAGCCATGGGCAAGATTCATTTCGAAGGCATGTACTACCGCCGGGACATCGGCCACCGCGCTCTTAAGACGCAATAGCTGTGGCTCCTTCCGATACAGCGCGCCGACTCTCTGATAGGCTTCCGTCTTGGACCGTTGTTCAGCGAGGTGAGGCATGCATCGGAGAACTTTCCTGAAAGCCGCGATGAGCGCGACGATTCTTCAAACCGGCGCATTTGCCCGTTGTATTTCCGGCGGAGGAATCGGGATATCGGGTCTGTTGTCTTCGACCGCTGTCGCGCCCCCGCCTGCACAGAACACCTTGAAACCCATGGCGCTTGGCCTGATGATTCAGCCTGCTGCAGGTGCGGAGGCCGCTATCTCGCGGGTCAGGGAGCTGGGCTTTTCCAACTGCTTTCTTTCAC
>DATAQX010000375.1:0-3914 GCA_036264455.1 Silvibacterium sp.
CACGTTTCCACCTAAAAACTGCGCAGAAGGCTTGCTATAAGCCACCAACCCGATTACAGCCTGTGCGCCTCAGTTCGCAAACCAGCCCTGCTAACCGCAGGGTGAGCCTTGGCAAAAACGCTATGCCAGACAGCCTCCTAGCGAGTTCCATAGACCGGTACAGCCGCACCATGGATCACGGCAGCGTTGTCACTGCATAGGAACAGGATGACCCGCGCAATCTCCTCAGGCTTCGGCCACGCTGCGAAGTCGGCGGACGGCATCGCTCGCCGATTTGTTGGCGTATCGATGATGCTTGGAAGAATCGAGTTCACCCTCACCCCCAGGCCCTTCGCATCCGCTGCCAGCGAATCCATCAGCGCTACCGCCGCAGCCTTCGACGCCGCATAGGCGGCCGCACCTGCTCCATGGTCAAACGCCGCTTTAGCCGCCACGTTCACGATAGACCCATACCGTTGTTTCAGCATCGCAGGCAGCACGGCACGCGCCAGGGCATAACCAGAGCGGAGGTTGAGTGAAAGCATCGCTTCGAAGACTTTCGTCTCCAACTCCCACAGCGTCACCCCACCCGCATAGCCGCCGACAGTATTCACCAATGCATCCAGTCTGCCATGTCGAGCCACAATACCGGCGACGGATTCTGCAGTCTCACGTTCGTCGGTAACGTCGACGAGAGAGCCTTCCAGTGCGACTGCCTTCGCGCCGGCGGCTTTTTTCAGAGCGGTGAACTCCTCTTCCTTGCGGTAGGTCACCACCACACTCGCGCCCTCTTCCAGAAACGCAAGGCTCACCGCATTCCCCAAACCACCTGTTCCACCGGCGACCAACACAGTCTTGCCTGAAAAGCTGATGTTCATAGTCCCTTCATCCTAACGCCAATGAGTTAGGGGTCGACTTGCATGGCTCCAGCCCCCGCCGAAGCCTGACTTACGGCTGAGAATGAGGCCGAACATGGAATTGCAATCCGCATACATTCGCAAGTAGACTAATGATGTTGGGTGAGGGGTTTCGCACCATCGAAACTCTTGAGGACGCCCACGATGGTTATGACCACGCGTTATGCCCATCCTGCACTCCCACACAATGCAGCAGACTGTTGAAAGGCTGGTCAATCTTCGGGAGTCAAATGAGATACCGATACTGACTTCAGCACTCGAAACATCTCTGAGGTCTTAAGCCGATGTAGCTCAGTTGGTAGAGCAACTGATTCGTAATCAGTAGGTCAGCGGTTCAACTCCGCTCATCGGCTCCAAAATCTCCTCCTAGTCTTCTGCTAAATATCAGATAAATAAGATGTTTAGGAAGATACTGGAAGCTTCCAGATTTGGCCGTTTATCGCTTCGGCTTGTCGATTATCGCGCTGCGGTACAGTGCCGTTATGAAATGCTACTGGTTAGCCGAAGCCAGGACAACAGCGGCGCGTCAAATGCATAATGACTTCGTCTGATCGTTCCGAACTCGTGTCGCCCCTCAGCTCAGATCACGACCCGGTCCGTTTCGCCTTCGATAACACCTATGCACGATTGCCACAGCATTTCTACGCCCGGGTGAACCCAACACCGGTTGCGTCTCCGCGCATGGTCAAGGTGAATATGGAACTGGCCCGGCGTTTGCAACTAGATGCGAACGCGCTGACGAGTGAGCAAGGCTTGGAGATTCTGGTAGGCAACCGCGTCGCCGAGGGCGCCGACCCTCTGGCTCAAGCCTATGCCGGACATCAATTCGGGCACTTCGTGCCTCAACTCGGCGACGGACGCGCCAACCTCCTCGGGGAGGTCATAGCGCGTGACGGCGTGCGCTACGACATCCAGCTCAAGGGCTCCGGCCGGACTCCCTTCTCCCGCGGTGGAGACGGCAGAGCTGCGCTCGGTCCGGTTCTGCGAGAGTACATTGTGAGCGAGGCGATGGCCGCGCTCGGCGTGCCGAGCACTCGGGCTCTGGCTGCGGTGACCACGGGAGAACGAGTATTGCGCGAAACAGCCTTGCCTGGCGCCGTGCTGACCAGGGTAGCGGCGAGCCACCTTCGCGTGGGGACCTTCCAGTACTTCGCTGCACGTGGAGACACGGAAGGGATACGCAGATTGGCTGACTACGCAATAGCCCGGCACTACCCTAAGGCCGCACAAGCGAAGCAGCCATATCGATCACTGCTTGATGGTGTTATCGCCCGGCAAGCGCACCTGGTCGCACAATGGATGCTACTCGGCTTCATTCACGGCGTCATGAACACTGACAACACCTCCATCTCGGGCGAGACCATCGACTACGGCCCCTGCGCTTTCATGGAGGCATTCGATCCGGATAAAGTGTTCAGCTCCATCGATCATCAGGGACGCTATGCCTATAGCAACCAGCCCCTCGCCGCTCATTGGAACCTGATGCGTCTCGCCGAGGCATTGCTTCCCGTTCTGGAGCAAGAGGAGGGAACCCAGAAGGCCGCACTGGCTTCTGCCAACGAGGCCCTCGCCGCCTTCGGCCCTCAATTCGAGGCGGCTCACATCGCCGGCCTCCGTCGCAAACTTGGTCTGTTCACGGAGCACGAAGGAGACGCTGTACTGGCTCAAGACCTGCTGGACCGCATGGCCGCCAACCGCGCCGACTTTACCCTGACCTTCCGTCGGCTGTGCGATGCCGTGGCCGGTCCGAAGGGTCACGAGGGAGTACGCGCCCTGTTCGCCGAACCCGCAGCTTATGACTCGTGGGCCACTGGGTGGCGCCAGCGCCTTGGACTGGAAAAAGAGTCCGTCTTAGGGCAAGAGCGCGCGACTGCCATGCGGATGACAAATCCGGTCTTTATCCCGCGCAACCATATGGTAGAGGCAGCGCTCAATACCGCCATCGAACGGCAGGACTTCCAGCCGTTCGAGGAGTTGCTGAAAGTTGTGTCACGACCATACGAGGACGGGCCGAACCTGGAACGCTACGCCGCGCCAGCTCGCCCCGAGGAGTGCGTCAGTCAGACTTTCTGCGGTACCTAGCCGGCGAAACCCCGCCACTATCAGGCACCGAACTCGATTTCTTCAATTCGCCCTTCGATTACGAGATCGGCGTTTTTCGTTACTAATCTTGCGGAGTGCCTGATTCTTACATAAGTTTTATCCTTCATTTATGTACTGAGTGGTAATTGACGGTTGGGCGACCACCCAACCGGACCGCGAAAAAGCGCTTGCCAGAAGGTCATGGACTCGCTGGACCATGCATCGATGAAGCGGCCGCGCATGGAGTCGATGCAATCGTGCATGCCGTCAACTCACCCGGCTAAAGGAACTGGGCCACGCTGGTGCTCCCGATCATCGAGAACACCATTGTCGCGGCCAGGACCAGCGGCGCAAGCATCTGCTCCCAGGAACCATCTATAACTACGTTCGGATGCGTTTTCTGTGCGCCACGAAAATTCACTGCAACACGCTACGACACACAAGGGAAAGATCCGCATTGCTCTCGAGAAAAAGCCTGAGCACTACGGTAATGCGTGCAAAGTCGTATTGAATAAATAGGGGTCCTCGTACTCTGTCCGATCACCCGCCTTCTTGCCCGGTACCGGCTGCAGCCGCGCCGAAAGCGGCTTGTTCCACTTCACCGCCAGCGACGCAACATCCGCGTAGATCCACTCCAGTTGCTCCACGCTCACATCGCCCGGCAGCGGAACCGTATCCAATCCCGTCCCGCACACCGCCGAATACGCCAGCAGTGAGTCCACATTGAATGTGCCCTCCGCCCACCGCTCGGCCATTACCTTGTCTTCCATGATGGGCACCATCAAGCCGGCGTAGCCGGTCTGCTTCACCGGCACAGCCTTCACCGCCGCGGTGATGATCCGAGCAGCCGTTAGCGTTCCGCTCGACCCGAACTTCGCGCCCGTAAAATCCTCGATCGCAGCTGCAATCGAAACAGTCCCAAGCGGCGCCGGCGTC
>DATAQX010000425.1:0-7178 GCA_036264455.1 Silvibacterium sp.
GGCGACCATTCAGCATTAGAGCAACTCACCCCGATTATTTATGAGGATTTGCTTCGCCTGGCCAGAGCACGGCTGAGACGCGAAAATGGACAGCACACTCTTGAACCGGCTGGCTTGGTTCACGAAGCCTACCTCCGGCTGGCCGATCAGACGAAGCTGCATGCTGAAAACCGTGCGCACTTCTATGCGATCGCCGCCAACACCATGAGGCGTGTGCTAATCGAGCATGCCAGAAAACGTCTGGCACAGAAGCGGGGAGGCGGTGTAAGGGTTACCTTGCAAACAGGAATGGATATCGCTGAGCAGCGCGCACCGGACGTGGTTGCGCTCGACGACGCGCTCCGGAGATTGGCGGAAATCGATGAAAGGAAGAGCCGAGCGATTGAGCTCAGGTTTTTTGGCGGAATGACCACGGAAGAGATTGGGCTGGTTTTGGGGATTTCCGTAGCGACTGTCGGTCGCGAACTCCGTCTTGGACAAGCGTGGATGCGCCGTGAAATGTCACGCAGCCCGGATAAGAACCACGATGAAAAGTGATCGTTGGAGTCTGATCGAAGAGATCTTTCAGGGCGCGCTGGAGCGGCCACCGGCCGAGCGGAAGCAATACGTAGAGAAGGCTTGCGAGAACGATAAGGAGTTGCTTCCCGAGATAGAGGCGCTTCTTGAAAGCGACAATGACGCCGAGAGTGTGCTCCGCTCTCTTATAGCGGACGATCTCAAAGAGGTAGCGCAGACCTCAAATCTTTCGGAGACTGGTTTACAGCTGGGCCCCTATCATCTGGTCCGCGAGTTAGACAGCGGAGGGATGGGCATCGTCTACCTGGCCGTCCGATCGGACGATCACTATTTCCAGGTAGTAGCCATCAAGATGATTCGCAAGGGGCATGACTCGCCGGAGCTGGTTCACCGGTTTCGCATGGAGCGTCAGATCCTGGCGAGTCTGAACCATCCAGGCATCGGCACCATTCTTGATGGGGGTGAGACCGGGGATGGCCGTCCATTCCTTGTGATGGAGTATGTCGAAGGTCAGCCAATTACACTCGCCAGCGAGAGTCGCGGCTTATCCATCCGGCAGCGCATTGAGCTGTTTCGGTCAGTATGTTCCGCAGTTCATTACGCGCATCAAAAGCTGATCATCCATCGCGACATAAAACCCAGCAACGTAATGGTGACGCCGGATGGGATGGTCAAGCTCATTGACTTTGGAATTTCAAAACCCCTGGCGCCACAGTTACTTCTGAGTGATAACTCCCCGACGGGACCCAGCATAAGAAGGATGACTCCCGACTACGCAAGCCCGGAGCAGATACAGGGAAAGCAACTCACAACAGCAACCGATATCTATTCTCTCGGAGTATTGCTATTTGAACTGCTGACCGGTTCACGTCCTTATACGCTTAGTAACCTTTCGGCTGTCGCGGCGGATCGAGTCGTTTCTGAACAGAGTGGCAAGAAGCCAAGCTCGGCTCCCGGCATATCCGGCGCGGCGAGGAAAGAGCTGTCAGGAGACCTGGACAGGATCGTCCTGAAGGCAATGGATCTCGATCCGTCCCGACGTTATCTTTCGGTCCAGCACTTGAATGAGGACCTGCTTCGTTATCTGAAGGGAAAGCCAATCTCGGCCAGAAAGACAACTCCAACCTACGTGTTGAGCAAATTTGTGCAGCGGCATACGGCAGCTGTATTCACGGCATGCACAATCGCTATAGCTCTTAGTTGCCTTGTTCTTCTCTATTTAAGACAATCCCACGCGGGCGATCGCCGGGTGAAAGAAGTTCGAACGCTTGCCGATTCAGCGATTTCAGACATGACGGACAAGCTTCAGCATTCCTCGGCCTCCACCGAGACGCAGGCAGCGCTTTTTCAGAGCGCTCTCAGCTATCTTGGTGAATTGCGGAAGACGACCAGGAACGATCCTCGGTTATTGCTTGAAATTTCCAAAGCTTATGTGCGTGTCGGCGATCTCCAGGGCTCGCCTCTGGTCGCTAATCTAGGTAACTCGGGGACGACCGTTACCAGTTATCGTGAAGCTTCGCGCATGGCGCTCGAAGCGCACGCCCGCATGCCCGGAGACGAGAGTACTCAAGCGGTGATTGAAACCTATCAACGACTGGGCGGTATCGAGTCATTTCTTGGGAATCTGCATGAAGCAAATGACAATTATCAGCAGGGGCTTACCTGGGCACGCAAATTCTGGCAGCAGAAGACTGACGATCCGGCTCGTAAACGCCTTCTGGCAATGAGCTATGCCGGAATCGGCGATGTCAGCCTGAGCGGCCTTCATCCTGATAAAGCACTTGAGAACTACTCTGCGGCATTCCAGGTCTTTGGGGATAGTCCAACCGGCATTGAAGATCATGATCGAATGCTGATCGGGTTCTATCTTGGTAAGGGAAAAGCGCTCAATGAGCTTGGCAAACAATCGGAAGCCATCGAGAGCGATCGAAAGGCCGTTGCTCTCGCCGAAGCACTGGTACAAAGATATCCAGCCTCACTGCTGGCCCGGCGAGCGCTCTTTCTTGCATACGAGGAACTCATTCTTCCACTGGCAGGAAGAGATGCGCTGAATATAAGTGATTCGTCGCAGGCACAAGTCTACGCCCGCAAAGCTCTCTCGATCGCGCAGATGCTCGTTGGAGTCGACAGCAAAAATGCCCAGGCACAGTACGACCTGGCTCTTGCGTACACGTCAATGGGCGATGCCTTCCGCCAAAGCAATCCGGATAGCGCGAGCGCATGGTATCGGAAATCGATTGCTCTCACAAAGCAATTGTCTCCTCTCTACGGATCCGGGGCACGACACTGGCTCGCAATACGGGACGAGGCGCTGGCTGAGGTACTTGTCAGGAAGGATGACGCCCCGGAGCGGTTGCGCCTCCTGCTGGAGGCAAATCTGGCAAGGCAGGAATTGGCGGGAACAAGTCCACATGGACTCCTTCACCTTATGAGGTCGTATTGCAAGCTGAGTGATGCAGAACTTGCCATGAACGACCACGCAAAGGCCCGGCAATATGCGGATGCAGCGGTGCCTTTTTTAGATAAGTTCGATGTGACGTCGCCCAGCTTGCTGGTTCTGCGTGATCTGGGATTCTGCTATGAAAGCGAGGCAGCGGTACAGCACCAGATCGCAATAGACCGTAAGCTCCCCCCGGCAGAACGACTTACGGCCGAAGTCGAGTCGCGCAGGTGGTATTCGAAAAGCGCTGAAGCGTGGTCTACGTGGAACGAACGTGGGGCAGCCACGCCGGAAAGCGAGCGCGAACGGCACAAGGTGGAAAATTTTCTCAAGGGATCAGGAGCTATTCCGCAGCAGGCGGTGGCAAACAAATAAAAAATCGACGATGACGATGATCGAAATATGCGATCTGCCGCGCATATGTATGACGAGGAGTGTTTCACTTGTCGGAATCGTCACAACTTCAGCTGCTGACGGCAGCGCAACTCGGGCAGGAACAGCGCCGAGGCGTTCTCATTTTAGATACGCGACCAACCGAAGAATTTGCCTCGTTCCATATTCCCGGCGCCATGCAGATTGGTCTCAAGGGATCATTTGCTGGCTGGGCAGCAATCCTGATCGGGGCCGCGCAAAGAATTTTGCTCGTCGCCGAAAATGCCAATTGTGCACAAGAAGCGCACAGCCGTTTGGCAAGAGTCGGTCTTGAAAATGTGGTCGGTTATACCCTTGCCGACAAGCAACAATGGCAACAGCACGGGTTAGAGCTTATCAGCCTGCCTATATATCAGTGTGAGGATCTCTGCAGCGCCCTGCGAGCAAATCCCGCGGCGCAACTTATAGATGTTCGTAGCTGGGCTGAATGGTTGCAAGGACACCTGCCTGGCGCAATCTCCATGCCATTGCTTGAATTAAACGGACAAGCATTGTCGATCGATCTCTCCAGGCCAATTCTTGTCTGCTGCCAGGATGTATATCGCGCGACGATCGCGGCGAGCATCCTGTTGCGGGACCACGCCGGCGATATCGGAATTCTGACCGGCGGCGTTCAAGAATGGCAGGCCTGCAGCATTCCGTTGGAAACGCCACGGAATGAGCGTATCGAATCATCTCTGAGCCGTACTCGGCGAACTTCCCTCAAGAGTTTGTAGCAATTTAGATGATCGATCTCCGGGTCTTTCTGCGCAGTCTCAAGTACAAGGAGAAAACGCAATGAATATGCAGTTTCCTCAAAGGGCTCTCACATCAAGGATGAATAGATTTGGCTTTCTGGGCGTGCTCATCCGAATTATCGCGATGTGCTTGTAGGAGAGTTAAGAGCTCCTTAGATACGAGTTCAATGAATTATTGTAAGCCGCTGGCAATGTTCTAGAACGGCTGCAGTCTCCAGGCGAACAGATGTGCAACTCGAAATCATTCTTAAGCAATTCTCGTAAAAAGCCATGATTGTGAACTCAGCGACTGCAGTACACACCAATCATCATCAGCGGTGCAACGTCACGTTGAATTTGCATAGGAAGTGAGCACTTATGCCGAACGAACAACATGGCTCAGATGCGACCGGCCTCGAATATTTAGATAGTTTGTATGGTTATGCGATGGTTCTGACCCGCAACCATGCGGAAGCCGAGGACCTGGTACAGGAGACTTATGTTCGCGCGATTCCGGCGATGAACCGGCTCCGATCGGAAAGCAACGTAAAGGGCTGGCTCTTTAAGATCTTGCGGAATGCATGGCTCAACCATCTCAGAAAGCGGCGAACTGCTCCCGAGATCGCGTGGAGTGACATGGAGGATGGTTCGGCAGGAGACATAGCGGAGCCCTCGAAAGACTCCTACCACGCCTTTGTGAGCAAGGTGGAGAGAGAGCAAGTGACGGCGGCCATCCAGGCGCTGCCCGCGAAATTTCGCGAGATCATTTTGCTGCGGGAATTTGAAGAATTATCGTATGATGAAATTGCGGGTGTATTGGACTGCCCCGTCGGGACAGTGATGTCGCGGCTGGCAAGGGCGCGTTCGAAGCTTCGCGCACTCCTTACATACACGAAGCCCGAATCATCCGTGGGGAAAGTATGAGATGAAGGACTGCGGTGATTGTCGCGAGAACATTTTGCTTTATCTCGACCAAGAGCTATCTGTTTCACAGGTCATCGAATTTCGCGCTCATCTAGAAATATGTGAAGCCTGTAGGCAAGTGCTCGAGGCGGAGGAGGAATTATCCCGCGTCCTACATCGATCGCGGCCCCTTTATTCCGCCCCGGCTACCCTCCGAGATCGCATCCTGCGAGCAACTGAAGGGTCGAGCCCAAAGGATTTACCTTCAGAGTAACCAACCAGTGGGTGCAAGCCCACTACGCCAGCCTTCCCGCAGCCGTCCGCCAAAGCCAGCACCACCAGCGGAAGCCTTCGCAGCCCTACATGATAGTCGGACTATCAAACGTTCCGGCGCTCGCATGAACGGCGAACGCCGGAAGCCAAGGAATTATTTCAGCGGAACTGCCTGCCGGCTGGAAGCCCTGCAGTCGTCATTCCAAGCCAGGGGAGAACGAGTTGTCGGTTTCTTCGGTCTGTCCCGTGTGAGCATCTCGTCAACAGCCTGCGCAAGTTGATCCAGAGCGTTATAACGAGCGAAACTCTTCCGTAGTCGCTCAGCCTGGTCTCGATATTGCCTATCCGTTAGAATCGCGCCGACAGCAGTTCTAATTTGTGCGGGGCTCGCATATCGGGCCTTGAGATTGATTCCTGCGCCGCTCCAGCCGATGCGGGCCGCGACAAAGTCCTTCTCCTCTGTTTCACCGGCAACGACTATGGGAATCCCCAAGCTGAATGCATGATTCACGGCGCCGTATCCGCCATTTGTCACCATTACGTCGACCTTCGGCAAGAGCCGGTCAAAAGGGATAAACGATGCGACTCTTGCGTTGTCGGGAACTGTGAGCATTTCGGTATCGCTTCGTCCCGCCGCCACGATTACCAGAACGTTCTCGTCCGCCAGGCCCGTGAGCGTGGGTTGAATCACTTCGTTGAGATCATGATTTGCCAGTGTGCCTTGTGTAACGAGCACCACAGATCTCGAATCATCCAGTTCTTTCCACCATGCCGGCTCTTTGAACTCGACAGATTTCGCGGGCAGCATCGGGCCGACAAAACGTACCGGATCTGGCATATCGCTGCGAGGAAATTCGAACGCCTCGGCCGTAAATTGCAGAACGATATCCGGCAAAAAATATAGGCAGTCTATGAAAAAGTACGGCATCGGTGGCACGCCGCAGCGTTGCATGATCGAGTCCATTTTGTTGTGGATGGGTTGAAATGCCGTCTGAATCCTATCCCTTTCTTCTGCTATCTGTTTTTGACCTTCCTCAGTATTCGACGGAGGCAGGCAATAACCACAATCACGACTGCTTAGAAACATCGGGTTCACTCCGCAGCAGATGACCGGCGGCCGCTGAATCTTTGGTCTCAGCAACATTGGATAGATGCCAAAAAAAGCGGTGTCTACAACGATGAGGTCAATCGGTGTATCCTCGTCAATTTGCTGAATGACCTCGTGCTGATCGGGGATTGTGTCTACGAAGCAGGTCTCTAGTAGATGGAGCTTTGGTTAGCTAAATTCTCGTGCTCCTTGGAACCATTGAAAGACCGATAGTCATAATTAGCCTTTCCGGTCAACGGAACAAAAGAAATGCCTGTGGACTCAACTCGGCCGCGAAAGTGCTCAGAAGTAGTGAAAGTGACATGATGACCGATCTTCTTAAGATGCACAGCGACACTTAGCATTGGCCCAACGTGTCCAGGGTTAGGCACAGCACAAACGAGAATATGACTCAATGGGATCTCCGGCATAAGAAGTGTGTAAGAAGGCGGTGGATTGGAATTTTGTCCGCCCACCACCGCGATCTACCTAGGCAAAAGACCCCGAGGTGGTCGATTTATTCCCAATATTGTGGGGTTTTTAGCAGTGCTGACACTGATTCTTCATCACAGGAAGATCAGCGGCCGCTCATCCAGCCGGCAACTGATTCCGGAATAGATCATAGGAATCAGTGTTTAGCCGGCAAGAGGATCTCCACATGCTTCCGTACATCGGACCCGAGTTAATCGAATGCCTGCTTGGATGGGAATGTCGCGGCTCATCGGCCAACAACCGATCGAGCTCTCAGAGCAAAGCTTCATCCCGCAGCGAGCATACGATCCTGGGACCCTCTCAACCAGGCGTTCCGGCA
>DATAQX010000457.1:0-6763 GCA_036264455.1 Silvibacterium sp.
GCGAGCTCAATTCGCCGGCCTGGAATCGATGATTTGCGGTGCCGATAATTGCTCCGCCGAGTACTACCTGCGCGAAGACGAAATCGAGTATCGCAGGCCGCACTAGAGTGATTGCAGTGTTCAGTGTTGTATTGTGCCAAACTTAAGCCGCCATCATCTGGCATAGGTACAGGTTCTCAGAAATTGAGGCTTGATGTGAGCAATGCGGGAGAGTTCGCTCTTCAATGGCGCATAACCATGCAGGCCGGCCACGACCGGCCTGGTACCAACCCCAAGAGATTTCAGGAGTGGTTAAGCTGTTCGAGGTCGATCTGTTCGTATTCCTTGCGCTCAATCCCTTCGCGGATCTGCTTCGGTGTTTTGCCGAGCTGGGTCATCTTGTAGGCATAGGCGCCCTCTTTTGCGCAGGTGGAGCAGATAGCGCCGTGCGTACCCTCAAAGCAGCTGTGTAAGCTGGTGTGCCCTAGTGCTTTGTCACAGCGGCAATAGCAGGGAAGCTGATACAGCACATTCGGCACCTTTGCCGCTTGCTGGTAAACCTTCACCTGCCACGGATAATGGAAGTACTGGCCGGTAAGCTGGCTGCCGGAAAGCACGGCAGGCAGTTCAGTACCGTGAGCAGGTGCGTCGGGATGATAGGCCGGGATATCGTCGGCCGGATTCGACCACTGAGCGTACCCGGCAACGGTCACCAACCCCAATGCCAAACACCAAAAAAAACGCCTCATTCGGGACCTCTCGATGACCATCGTATAACGTCTCCGCGATTGCGAAGGAGCTGAGCGATATAAATGGAAGAAGTGTGAGGGTCGCCGCTCAAAAAAAGGCGGCACGAACGGTAAATTGTCCGTGCCGGGAGGCCAGTGACGCAACTTATACAGAAACCTTATCGCCGGACGAGGAGCCCTGCTCAACTTATCCGGTTTTCACTCCCCCATAATAACAGATGCATATACTCATCCTTGGGAAGCTATTTTTTAGCCGCTTCCGGACATATTTTCGCATCTATACTTGCAAGTCAACTATTGAAAGTGTACGCCCAATTCACGCAACGCACAAGCCTCATTTACTCTAAACCTAGACAATCTCCGGAGTTGCGTTCCCAAGCGGCTATTTTGAACCATTTTGGGAAAATATAACTCGGGCCAGATCCTTTCGCGTTCCCTAAAGTCATATCCCACAATATTATGGCTGACCCCGCTACGCTCGATTCGATCCCCCCTCAGCCGGGTACTTCGAATCCTGCTCGTTCCAGAGGTCGCAAACTCTGGCAAACCGCCCTGTTTTTTGCCGGGTCAGCCGCGTTTGGCGGGCTGGCCGTTGTCCTCTGGAACCGGAAGATGCTGGCCGAGATGCGGCACCGGACGCCGGCACCGCCCCATCGGACTGTTAGCAGAGAGAGTGACATATATTGACAGAAATTTCGTATTGACAGAAGTTTCGACGGCAGGCGCTGAGGTGATGGAGCCGTTCTCCTGACACAGAGGGCCGGCGGAAGGTCAGGGTAGTAGATCCTCAATGGCTGCAGCCAGGTCGAAGTCCCGTTGCGTGAGGCCGCCGGCATCGTGGGAGACCAGTGCCAGACGCACCTTGTTGTAACGGATATCGATGTCCGGGTGATGGCCCGCTGCTTCTGCTTTCCCAGCGACAGCGTTTACGAAATCCATCGCAGCCACGAAGTCAGGGAATTCGGCTTGACGAATGATCTCATCCTGTTCTTCCTTCCAGTCGGGTAGCGACTTCAGCTTTTCGCGGACATCGTCCTTACTTAAGATTGGCATCGCACCTCCCCGGAGTGTGAGCCCATTCTAGCGTCGTGAGCTCATTCTAATTGATGGAGTCATTATTGGTTTCGACCGTGCCTGCAAATGAGAGTGGCGAGAAGCGCCCGTGATTGCTGATCTCCTTCCGGAGGTCTTCCCACAGACGGTTGGGCATTTCCAGATAGACCTTCACCACGCGGGGATCAAACTGCGTTCCGGCACAGCGCTGAATTTCTTCGCGAGCAGCATCGAATGAGCGTGCCTGGCGATAAGGCCGGTCGGAAGTGATTGCGTCGAGGGTGTCGGCAACTGCGAAGATTCGCGCACCCAGCGGGATTTGATCGTCCACCAGTCCCCGCGGATAGCCGCTTCCGTCGAAGTGCTCCTGGTGGCTGTACACAATTTCCGCGGCGTCCCGCAAAAACGGAATTTTACGCAGCATCTGGTAACCTCGCGCGCAGTGCTCGCGCATCATGAACTGTTCCTGGCCGTCCAGCTTGCCCGCCTTAAGCAGAATCGCATCGGGAATCGCCATCTTCCCAATGTCGTGAAGAAAGGCGCCACGCGCCATGGTTCGAATCTGCTCCGCAGGTACGTCCATTGCCCGGGCGAGGGCAATTGTATATGCGGTCACACGTTTGGAGTGGCCTTCAGTCTCAGCGTCCTTCAGGTCGAGTGCATCGCCCAGGGCTTCCAGAGTGATATCGTAGGAGCGCTCAAGGTCAGTCATCGCATGGCGGAGCATCTCGGTTCGTGCGGTTACCAGTTGTTCGAGGTTGTAGCGGTAGACAGAGTTCTGCTGCACCAAGCGGCGGTATTCGAGAGCCCGCTTTACTGTCGTAAGTAGTTGCTCTCGCTCGAACGGCTTCAATAGATAGTCGTAAGCGCCCTTGCGCATAGCGGAAATGGCAACACTGACATCATGGACAGCTGTAACCATCACCATCGGCGTATCAGGTTGCAGCTCGCGAACCTGTTCGAGCAGGGCGATCCCGTCGATGCCGTTCATCATAATGTCGGACAAAATTAGATCATACGGAGGATCATTCTTCAGGTGCTCGATAGCCTCTATTCCACTTGCGGCCAGCACGGGGGCGTACTGCGACTTCTCCAGCATGGCGGCCATTACGGTCCGCACATACGGCTCATCATCGACAATCAAAATCCGTTCAAATGCCATTTTTCATAGCGAGATCGTTCATTCGTCTCATTGCCGATTGAGATACTCCTGCCACCCGCTGGTCAGATTGCAGACAATCGGTTCTGGATCGATGCAACGGGCAGAGGAGAAAGAGATTCAAGCCTTCATTATCCCGTAAGAAGTGCGAACTCATCATGGCGAATCGCCGATGATTGAATAACCCTTGTACAACTTGATGTTCTAAAGGGTATACCTTTATTAACTATCGACAAAATATGAATTTTCAATCTCACTCTTCGCTTTAGCGAGTTACCAATTAATATACATTTAGGCGGAGGCGACCATGTCCGATTTAGAAGGTGCTCAGAGCAGCACGGTCAAAATTGTAGCTACCTGCCAGATGAAGCAGCAGGCTACAGACGTCCAGCGCGACGTTTATGACAGCCATCGCCATCGCGTTTTCTCTCTGGCCTTCTATATGACAGGCAACGAGTTGGAGGCAGAAGAGATACTGACGAGGACCTTTGTGCGAGCCTTTCGCGCGGTCGACGAGCCTCAGTCTCAGCATGTGGATGCGGCTCTTATCCAGGAACTGTGCCAGCGTTTTCCGCTTGACCAAAATGAACCATCGGCTTCCTTCAGGTCTGAATTAAGCGCGGGTTCCAATCTGGGCGGCCAGAACGTGCGCCGCACCGATTTAGAGGAAGCGATTCAGATGCTACCCGCGATGAAGCGTCTTTTGTTTCTGCTTCACGACGTCGAAGGATACTCGCCGACAGCCATTTCCCAGTTGATAGAGGTTCCTGAGTCTCAGGTGCGCGCCACGCTCTTTTCGGCACGCATCCAGCTACGGCACGAGTTGGCAACGGCGCGAGCTGATCATCGCGAAGCCGCCTAGTTCAAAATTTTGCATACAATAATCCGAGATCAGGGCAGGGTAGATTTGTTTGTCTTCGGCGCGCGGTTCTTAGCCCAACCTGGTTTATTCGTCTGGCGAGCCCGCCCCAATGCCAGCGCGCCGTCGGGAACATCTTCCGTAATCGACGAGCCCGCCGCGACGTAGGCTCCGGTGCCAATCACAACGGGAGCCACTAGCGTCGAGTCGCTGCCCACGAACACATCATTGCCAATCAGAGTGCGGTGTTTACTCACGCCGTCATAGTTGCAGGTGATGGTGCCCGCGCCGATATTTACGCCGCTGCCGATCTCGGCGTCGCCCAGGTACGTCAGGTGATTGGCCTTCGATCCCGTTCCCAGTTTCACCTTTTTGGTTTCAACAAAGTTGCCTACGTGTGCCTTCTCGCCGATCTCGCTCTCCGGCCGCAGATGCGAGTAGGGGCCGATGAGCGCTGCTGCCGCTATACGCGAATCGACAACAATGCAGCCCTGCCGCACCAGCACACCATCCGCGAGCGTCGAGTTTTCGATCACGGAATAGGAACGGACGCGGCAATCCTCGCCGATCTTTGTCTCGCCCAGCAATTGTACGAAAGGCTCGATGACGGTATCTGGGCCGATTTCCACGCCGGCGTCGATCACTGTAGTCTCGGGACGCAGAATTGTCACACCCTGGGCCATCAGCTTGCGCGCGGTTTCCAGACGCAGCTCGCGGTCGAGATCCATCATCTCGGCGATGGTGTTTGCGCCCAGCACTTCGGTCGCGTTCCCGGCCTCAAGCGCCACTACGCGTTCGCCCGCGGCTACCAACAGACCTGCCATATCCGTCAGGTAATACTCATGGTGCGCATTCTCCGTCTTCAGCTCGGAGATGTGCGCGAAGAGCGGTTCCGTTTTGAACCCATAGATGCCGGAGTTGATCTCGCGCACGCACCGCTGCTCGGCTGTGAGCGACTTTTGCTCGACGATCGCCGTGACCTCAGACGAGTCCGCCGATTTGCGGAGCACTCGGCCATAACCATTCGGGTCGGCGGGCGCGGCGGTAAGGATGGTCATTGCCGCGCGCTGCTCGATGTGAAAATCGCGCAGCCTGGCGATGGTTTCGGATTTCAGCAGCGGCACATCTCCGGACAAGACGAGCAATTGCTGGTATTCGCGTACCGCCGCCTCGGCGCACTGGATCGCATGTCCCGTCCCGCGCTGTTCCTCTTGATGGACGAAGCGGACACCCGTGTCCTTTATCGCAGCCTCAACCTCGGCGGCCTGGTGCCCGACGACAACGTAGATGTCTCCAGGCGAAACGACCTGGCTTGCGCTCCCGATAACGTGCCTGAGAAGAGCCTTGCCGCCGATTTCATGCAGCACCTTGGCGCGCTTCGACTTGAGCCGCGTGCCCTTGCCGCCAGCCATGATGACGATTGCTAATTGCATAAAGACAGGGTACAGGGAACAGGGGTGTACCAGCCATTAGCCATTAGAGATTAGCCATTAGCGATTTGTGACGAGCGTTTCTCTATAGGGCCCGTCCTAAAGGCTAATGGCTAAAGACTGAGATACTCAGTTCCCCGGCCCCTCCATCTGCTGCTGCATGCCAGGAGGCATGGGGATGGTGATGTCGATAGGATGCGCCGGACCCAGCTTGAGGTCAGTCAGCGGAGCGCCGAACTGCGACTCATTGCCTACTACCAGCACGGCCAGTTTTGTGGGATCGATATACTTTTTCGCGACGCGCTCAAGATCAGCTATGGTCACCGCTTCAATGCCCGCGCGATACTTCGCGAGAAAGTTCGCCGGATAGCCATAGAACTCAAGTGTAACGGCCTCGGTCAGCACCTTCTCCTTGCTGTCGTAATGGAAGATGAAGGAGTTGAGCAGTTGGTCCTTCGCGCTCTTCAATTCCGCTTCCGTGAAGGGCTCCGTCTTCAGCTTGCCGATTTCGTCGAGCATCGCCTGCGTCGCCTTTACCGTGGATTCGCTCTTGGTTGAAGCCGTTGTATAGAACATGCCCGGATGGTCGTACGACGCGCCATAGCCACCGCTCACGGAGTAGGCCAGTCCCTGCTTCGTGCGCACATCCTGGAAGAGCCGCGAGCCGAAGCCGCCGGAAAAGATTTCGTTCAACACTGCCAGCGCATAATAGTCGGGATTGCTCCGTTCCGTACCCAGACCCACAATCCATGCATTGCTCTGGTTCACGTCGGCTTTGTTTACGAAGTAGACACCCGGCTGCGGTCCTGGAAATTCCCCTTGAGGTTTCGGCCATGCCTCGCCGCGTGGCAGGCTCTCGAAGGTCTCACGCAATCTCTTCTCCATTGCGGCGGAATCAAAATCGCCTTCGACCGCGATGATGATGTTGTTCGGAACTACTGTCTTGGTGTGCCACGTCTTCAGATCATCGACCGTTACCCCCATCACGGTGGCAATCTCCGCCTGGCGGCCATACGGGCTGTCCGGGCCATAGACCAGCCTGGCCGCTTCCCGCTCAGCGATTCCCGAAGCATCATCATTTCTTCTTATGATGCCTGCGACCGCCTGCTGCTTAGCCAGCTTCAGCTTTTCATCGCTGAAGGCCGGATTCTTGAGCAGATCTACTGCGATGCGAAAGACCTGATCTTCGTCTTTCGTAAGGCTCGACCACGAGACCGACGTCGAATCGACATCGCCACCTGTCTCTACTTTCGCCGCCTTGGCTTCGAGCAGGTCGTCGAGCTTGTCTCCGTCCGTGGTCGTCGTGCCGCTGGTTCTCCATGTGTCGCCATACAGGTCGATCAGCCCGGTCTTGGCCGCCGGCACATCGCGCTCGCCGCCACGAATGCTGATCGAACCATTGATGAAGGGCAGCTCATGGTCTTCCTCAAGCAGAATCACCAGCCCGTTCTTGAGCTCAATCCGCTTCGGCTGCACTGGATTGAATGGGGCGAGCGGTGGAACCGGAATCTTCATCCACGGCTCGACCTGGCCG